>NZ_NHNZ01000085.1:1403-97197 GCF_002727095.1 Halorubrum sp. C191
GGCTCAGGAACCAGCCGGCAGGCGGTCAGAACGTGAACGCGTTAGCTGTGGCTCACACCCGCTGCGACCGGCCGATGAGGGCCGCCGGCTCGGCGGCCCTCAGGCACTCACCTCTGGTGGATCGTACACCTCCGTGCGATCAAGCATATGGAAGATCGACACGAGCAGTTTTCGCGCCGTTGCGACAATCGCTATCTGGTGGTTCTTCCGCTGTTTCAATCGAGCGTAGAACCGTCCAAGATACGGATCGTTGCACCGGTGAACCGCTGTTTGAACACACTGAACGAGGATCCAGCGTAAGTCTCCACTTCCGCGTTTCGAGATCGATCCTTCCGTCCGCGAGTCGCCTGACTCGCGGACGACCGGATCCAATCCCGCGTAACTCACCACCTGCTTTGCCCCGTCGAACCGGTCGATCTCACCGATCTCCGAGGTGATTAGCAGCGACGAGTAGAAACTCACGCCCGGAATCGTCATCAACAGCTGCGTCTCCTCGAGAGACGCAGCGGTTTCCTCGATCAACGATTCGAGTTCTTCTATTTGAGCGGTTAACTCGTCGATGATCGAGAGGAACGACTCCATCAACTGATCGCCGACCACACCGAGCGAGACATCCTCGCCGGCGAGGATGTCTCGCCCGTTCACACTGAACGGATCCCAGTCGTAGGTGATCCCGTGTTTGTCGAGTAGGGCGTGGACTTCGTTTTTGAAGTCCGTACGCTTTTCGACGAGTCTCTTCCGGCCGCGCACAAGTGCGCGGCGCTCCCGGAGCTCTTCGGACGGAACGTAACTCTCAGCGATCATGTCGGCTCGGCGAAGTTGCGCGAGCAACTTCGCGTCGAGCCGGTCGTTTTTTACCTCAGCATAGCCGATCGCCTTGGTTTGGGTAGGATCTGCGACAACCACGTCGAGGTGTTCGTCGAGGGTGTCGTAGACCGTGTAGTAGTTGCTGGTTGCTTCGAGCGCCGCTTTGGCTCCAGCGTATTCTTCGGCAACGTCGTCGAGATTCGCGTTTTTGACGCGAATCTCTTCGACGACCTCGGCATCGTCGTCCAAAACAGCGACGTGCGACTCATCTTTATGAAGGTCGATTCCGAGGTAGTACATGGTTCCTGTGAGGCGGTTTGTGCGTGAAGGGAGCCACACCTATTCGGGCTCGCCGCCCGGATGCCGACGGCATCCGGGCGGCCTCCCATGATAGTGCGTCCTTGGCAGGTAGGCCAATCAGAGCCACGCGTTCTATGACGCTGTTGAATCATCGGCCTTTGACCACCCCAGTACCTCTTCACGCACGCTGGGGACTTAGCAGGCTTTCATCCCATCAGAGCCGACTGTTTATAAATAAACGCCCGCTGCGCCGAAATCCTATCCACTCGCCCCACTGCCGTCCGCTCCGTCGCGGTCCAGCCACGCGGTCGCGATCGACTCGAACGGCGCGGAGTAGCTCATCAGCGTCGTGCCCAGCACCGCCATCACGAGGACGTAGCCGACCGCGAACGCGTTGATCGTCCCCGCGAGCGCCGGGTCGAACGTCCCCGCGTTCGCGCCGGTGACCGCGACAGTCGCGATGATCAGCGAGAACTCGCCGCGGGTGGTCATCTCGAGTCCCACCCGCGTCGAACGCGCGTCGGCCGCGCACCAAACGCTAAGTGGGGCGGGAACGAGATGCGCGGTATGTGGGGCTCCCGGGGAAGTCGGGACCGGCGAACGGTCGTCTGTATCGCGTGCGGGGACTCGGTGCTGCGGGAGGACGCCCGCGAGTACGACAAGGAGGGCGACCGCTGGAGCCGGCGCGACAAGGAGTTCGAGTACCTCTGTGCCGACTGCGACGACGGGATCTGTCACCAGCCCCGCGACGGGCTCGAATCGCTACTGCGCTCCATCGAGGCGGACGGGCTCACCGACGAGGAGTTCCTCGACCGCTACGTCGAGGCGGTGACGAGCGGCGACGGTGACCGCACCGACGAGGACAGATCGGGTGCGCGCTCGGACCGCGGCCAGTCGGATAGGCAGCGCTCCGACCGCGACCGCGACCGAGACCGGTAGCCCCGTCGCCGGATCGAGTCCCCGTCAGCCCGCCCGACAGGCCTTTCTAACGGACCCGCGTTGGTGGAGGTATGTCAGACGACGAGCCGAAGCCCGGGTCCGCCGAGGACCAGGGCCCCGTGACGATCACGCCGGAGCTCGCGGACCGACTCGCGGAGAAGCGCGAGGAGCTGTTCGAGGAGTTCGAGATCCGCGACGAGTTCCCGAGCGAGGTCCTCCGCGAGGCGGAGGCGCGGACCGAGGGCGTCTACGAGGAAATCGAGGCCGAGATCGACAAGCGCGAGGACCTCCGTGACCTCACCACGTGGACCACGGACCCGGTCGACGCGCAGGACTTCGACGACGCGATTTCGATTAAACGCGAGGAGGGCGCCTACCGGCTGTGGGTCCACATCGCCGACGTCACCCACTACGTCACCCCGGACACCGCGATGTGGGAGGAGGCGGTCGAGCGCGCCAACACCGTCTACCTGCCCGACTACACGATCCACATGCTTCCGCCGGTGCTGGCCGAGACGGTCTGCTCGCTCGTCCCGAACGAGGACCGACTCGCGCACACCGTCGAGATGGAGATCGACGACGAGACGCTATCCTTCGAGGACATCGACATCTACAAGTCCGTCATCAACTCCGACGAGCGACTCACCTACAAGGAGTGCGAGAACCGGCTGGAGGACCCCTCGCTCCCCCTCGGCGAGGAGAACGCGCTCGCCTTCGAGCTCGCCGACCGCATGCACGAGCAGCGCAAGGCAGACGGCTCGCTCGTGTTAAATCCCCGGCGCGACCGCGCGCACACCATCATCGAGGAGTCGATGCTGAAGGCGAACAAGGCGGTGACGCACACGCTGATGTGGGACCGCGGCGTCGAGGCGATGTACCGCGTCCACCCGCAGCCGACCCCCGACCAGTGGAACGAGGCGCTCAAAGAGATCCAGGAGCTCGACGGCGTCTCCATCCCGGGCGAGGCGTGGGGCGACGACCCCCGGAAGGCGGTCAACGCCGCCTTGGAGGAGTCGCCCGAGCGCCAGCTCAACAAGATCCAGCGCGCCGTGCTGAAGGTGATGCCGCGCGCGAAGTACATGAACGACCCGTTCGGTGGCCACCACGCGCTCAACTTCGACATCTACGGCCACTTCACCTCGCCGATCCGCCGCCTGTCGGACACGATCAACCACTGGATCGTCCACGAGAACGACGTGCCCGAGACCCTCGTCGAACTCTGCGACCACGCCAGCGACAAGCAAAAGGACGGCGAGACCGCAGAGCGGCTGTACAAGCAGTTCCTCCAAGAACAGGGGCTCGACCCCTACGCGGTCAACAACCGCGGCGTCGAGATCGTCGAGGATTCAGAGGAAGCGAAACACACCGCCTGAGCGGCGAGAGATATAGACCTGTGCGGCCGCAAATCGTGGTATGGACGCACACGACCACGACAGCGCGGACCGGCACGAAGGGGACCCGCTCGAACCGACCGGCGATCCCGAGCGCGACGCGGAGCGCGCGGCGACGGTCGGCGGCTTCACCGGGGCGGTCCTCGGCGCTCGGGGCGGCCCCGTCGGCGCCGGCATCGGCGCGCTGCTGGGCGGGTCGACGGGCTACGCCGTCGGCTACGCACTGAGCGAGATGGAGTCGGCGGAGGACGAGCCGTTCGAGCACGACGAAGCCGGACGCGAGACGACGGAGGCCGATCCGGACGCGACCGAGACCGACAGCGGGCCCGTCACGATCGACGTCCAGTCGGAGGGAGAGCACGACGGAGATGCGGACGACGGAGGGGAAAGAGGCGATCACGAGGAGTACGAGGCGGACGACGAAGCGGCAGGAGCGGGCGACCACGGGGAGGGCGAGGCGGACGACGGAAGAGGGGAAGCGAACGGCCACGGGGCGGACGATCACGACGATTCCGGCGAACGAGCGCGCGACGACGACTCAGCCGAGGACGAAGGCGACCGCGACGGGGGCGCGGACTGACCGGCGGCGCCCCGGATCAGTCCCGTCGCGTCGCAAAGCGTGACACCGCCGTCGCTGACACCGCGCCGAGCGCCGCGATGATCGCCAGCACGACGAACAGCTCCGACGGGCCGGCCCGGGTGAGTATCGTTCCGGCCAGCGTCGACCCGAGCGCGCCGATCCCGAAGATCCCGACGTACGTGTAGCCGAACGAGAGGCCGCGCGCCTCGCTGGGCGAGTATGCCGCTACCGTCGCCTGCGAGAGCGGCTGGACGGTGAACAGCGCGACGCCGAGCGCGAGCGACACCGCGACGAACGTGGCGATCGTCCCCGTCGCGGGGATGAAGAGCAGCGCGAGCGCGGACAGAATACCCATCAGCGCCATCAGCCCGCGCTCCGGCGGCACGCGGTCGGCGATCCGACCGCCGAGGAACTGGCCGAACACGCCGACCGTGAGGACCGCCACGTAGAGGTACCGTCCCGCGTCGAACTGATCGGCGTACGGGCTCTCCGGGTCGACCAACTGGAGGTCGACGAGCCCGCCGAGCACGTCGCCGAGGAGGTCCGGCAGAAACGTGAGGAACGTCCGGTAGTAGAGCCCGCTGAACGTGACGAACGCGAACACGAGCAGGAACCCCCCGGCGATCAGGATCCGAGTGTCCGTCGCGACCGACGACAGCGAGACATCGCCGCTCGCTCCGCCGGTCGAGTCCCCGTTCGGACCCCCGTCGGCGGCCGACGCTCCCGGCTCGGGGTCCGCGGACGAGAGCGCCGCGTCCACGTCGACGGTGACGCCGTACGCGGCGACGGCGACCGCGGGGAGCGCGAGCGCGGCCGTGACGAGCCGCCAGTCGAACGCCAAGAGCAGCAGCGCGGTCGCCAGCGGACCGAGCGCGATCCCGAGGTTCCCGCCGATCCCGTGGTAGCCGAGCGCGGTCCCGCGCTGGTCGACCGAGGTCGAGAGCAGCGACAGCCCCGCGGGGTGATAGACGCTCGCAGTGAGTCCCCATATCGCGACGGCCACGGCGAGGACGGGGAGCGTCGGCGCGAGGCTCACGGCGAGGAACGAGCCCGCCATCCCGGCGAGGCAGGCGAGGATGAGCGGCTTCGACCCGAAACGGTCGACCAGGATACCGCCCGGCAGCGCACCGACCCCGAACAGCCCGTAGCCGAGCGTGACGATGACGCCGAGCGCGGCCGCCGTCGTCGAGAACTCACCCACCCACACCGTCAACAGGATTGGGATCGACAGCTCGTATGTGTGGACGAGCCCGTGCGATCCCGCGGTGAATCCGACTATCCGTCGCTCGGCGGCGTCCATGTGAGTCGCGGGTTCGGCGGGTCCGTTCATAACCTCGGGGGTACCCGCCGCGGTTGCCGAGAGTGCGGGGCGTCGGCGGCGTCCCGAGGCGGACGACGACGACGAACGCTGTTCCGAGAGGTCTGACGTGACGCAGAAAGCGCCTCGCACTCGGGCCGCGCCCGCCGGACCGGTCGGGAAGCCGGTTATAGCGTCGACGTGTACAGGAGCAGACCGACGGCGATCACCGAGACCAACAAGATCCACCCGACCATGATTACCCCCATCTGACGGTGCGTGAGGTTGGTTCCCTCGAGTATCTCAGAGACGCTCATACGCCGACGGATTCGCCGAGGGTATTTAATCGCTTCCAACGGGAGAGATCCAGCGTGCGAACCGGGTCGGAACGACCGAAACGGGAGTCGAGTGGGCTCACAGGGGTCTCGTGAGGATCAACGAACGGGACCGAGCGAGCTGCGCGGGTTGCGCCGCTCGCGACCTTGCTCGCGGCGGAAAACATGGACTCGCGGGGATTTGAACCCCGGGCCTCTTCCTTGCGAAGGAAGCGATCTGCCACTGATCTACGAGCCCTCATGACGAATCAATCGCCGTTCGTATTTGTACCTTACCTTTCGACGACCCGTGCGGGAGTCGCTCGCATCCGGCGGCCGAATCGGTTCGGTCGAGGAACCGAAACATCGCGAAGCCGGCCGGCACCGACGGGGTTACATGTCCAGCGGGCGAACTGTTTGATCCTGCGGTTCTTGGTCGGCTCTACGACTACATAACGTTTTTGAGATGCGTACCACATTCGTTACTCTTTTGCCCGCGGACGACCGACTGTAAGGTATGTCAGACGCGACGGCGACCGACGCGGACACCGACGTGGACTCGGCCGCGCTCGCGGCCCTCAAACACGTCGGGCTGGTCGGCGGGCTCTCCGAGACGAAGGTGTCGTGTGCGGCGCTCGGTGACCGGCTCGACGCCTCAACGCAGACCGCCTCTCGGCGCCTCCAGACCCTCGAATCCGCGGGTTACGTCGAGCGCGACGTGGTCAGTGACGGGCAGTGGGTCCGCGTGACGGACGCGGGCGAAGCCGCGCTCCGCGCGGAGTACGCCGACTACCGCCGGCTGTTCGAGTCGGACGTCGGACTCTCGCTCCGTGGGTCGGTCACCGGCGGGATGGGCGAGGGGCGCCACTACATCACGCTCTCGGGCTACGCCGAGCAGTTCCGCGAGCGCCTCGGCTACGACCCGTTCCCGGGCACGCTCAACGTCGACCTCACCGAGGAGAGCGTCCGCCGACGCGGCGAGATGGCCGGTATCGACGCCGTGCCCATCGACGCGTGGGAGAGCGAGGAGCGCACCTACGGCGCGGCCACCTGCTACGGGGTCACCCTCGTCGCGGGCGACGAGCGCTACGAGGAGGTCCACGCCATCGTCCCCGATCGGACCCACCACGACGACGACCAGCTCGAACTGATCGCGCCGGACCGGCTGCGCGACGCGCTCGACCTCGCCGACGGCGACGCGGTGGAGGTCCGCGTCGAGCCGACGAGCCGGGCCGACGAGCCCGGATCGGTCGCGGCCGAGACGGAGGTCGCCTGATGCGCGCCGACGTCGACGCCGACCCGGAGGCGAGCGCGGGCGGAGCGGAATCGGCCGACGCCACCGAGGGGACCGAGCCCGCGGACGACGCCGACGCGGTCGAGCGCGCGCTTGACGCCTTCCGCGCCGGCGACCCCGTCTGCGTCCACGACTTCGCGGACCGTGAGGGGGAGACAGACATCGTCTACCCCGCGGGCGCGGTCGACGAGGCCGCGGTCACGCACATGCGCAACGACGCGGGCGGCCTGATCTGCGTGGCCGTGAGCGACGCGGTGGGCGACGCGTTCGACCTGCCGTTCCTCGCTGACGCGCTCGACCACCCCGCGGTCGACGACGACCCGGACTACGACGACCGCTCCTCGTTCTCGCTGCCCGTGAACCACCGCGAGACGTTCACCGGGATCACCGACGCGGACCGCGCGAAGACCATCGCCGAGGTGGCGAACGCGGCCGGCCGCGTCCGCGGCGACCCGGGCGGGTACGGCCCGGAGGACTTCGCCGCGGAGTTCCGCGCGCCGGGTCACGTTCACGTCCTGCGCGGCGACCGCGACGGGCTCTCGGGGCGCACCGGTCACACCGAACTCGGCCTCGCGATGGCCGAGGCGGTGGGCGCCGCGCCCGCCGCCGTGGTCTGCGAGATGCTCGACGACGAGACGGGCGACGCGCTCTCGCCCGCGGACGCCGCCGCCTACGCGGCCCGCCGCGACATCCCGTACGTCGAGGGCGCGGCCCTCGTCGAGGCGCTGAAATAATCGACCGCCGCTGCTGTCGGCGCGCGCCTGCGAGCGGTCGCCCTCGGCGACCGCAAGTCAGCGCGTGCGAGGGAGTCAGTCGCCGGAGCGAAGCGGAGGCGACTGACGGGGCTGGGGAGGTGAGAGGTGCTGTGCGGAGCGGTGCGGGGTAGGACTCAAAGGGGCAGCCGTGAGAGCGACGTAGGCGACGCAAGCACTGGAACGAAGGAATAAACGCAGTGAGCGGCCGAGTGAAGCGCGCAGCGAGCGTACGTCGCCCTCACGGCTGGGGCTCTGGCGGTGTTCGTGTCGGGATCGTCTCTGTTTCGCCGAGCGGCTGGGGCTTTGTAAGTGGTTGTCGTTGTCCCGTCAGAGGAATCGAAACTCGGTCCGTCCCGACAACCCCGACCGGTTGTCACAGTTTTAAGCCCGCCGGCCGCAACTACCGAGTATGGGATTCGACGAGATGGACGTCGACACGATCTGGAAGAACGGGGAGTTCCTCGACTGGGAGGACGCGACGACCCACGTTCTGACCCACGCGCTCCACTACGGGAGCGGCGTGTTCGAGGGCGTCCGCTGTTACGACACCGAGCAGGGGCCGGCGATCTTCCGGTGGGAGGAACACCTCGACCGGCTGTTCGACTCGGCGAAGATGTACGACATGGACATCGAGCACTCGCGCGAGGAGATCACCGAGGCGACCCTCGAACTCCTCGATCGGCAGGACCTCGACTCCGCGTACGTCCGGCCGATCGCCTACTACGGGTACGATTCGCTCGGCGTCTCGCCGAAGGGCTGCCCGACCGACCTCGTCCTCGCCGCGTGGCCGTGGGGGGCGTACCTCGGCGAGGAGGCCCTCGAGGAGGGGGTCGACGTGATGGTCTCCTCGTGGCGGAAGCACGCCTCCTCGCAGGTGCCGACGAACGTGAAGACGACCGGGCTCTACGTCAACTCCATGCTGGCGGGCGAGGAGGCGCGCCGGAACGGCTACGTCGAGGCCATCGTCCTGAATAAGGAGGGGAACGTCGCGGAGGGACCGGGCGAGAACATCTTCATGGTCAACGACGGCGAGATATACACCACCGGCCCCGCGCAGTCGATCCTCGAGGGGATCACCCGCGACACCGTGATCGCCCTCGCCGAGGAGCGCGGCTACGAGGTCCACGACGAGGCGGTCATCTCCCGCGGACAGCTGTACACCGCCGACGAGCTGTTCTTCACCGGCTCCGCGGCCGAGGTCACCCCGATCCGCTCGGTCGACGACACGGAGATCGGCTCGGGAAGCCGCGGCCCGGTGACCGAGGAGCTTCAGGACGCGTTCTTCGACCTGGTCGAGCGGCGGACCGACGACCACGACGAGTGGTTCACCTACCTGTAGCTCGCCTCGCCTGCTTTCTCTCGATCTTTTTTGAATCGCCGCGCGCGAAGAGCCGCTAGTCACTCGAACTGCCGGCCGCTCGAACCGCTACTCGCTCGAACCGCTCCCGTCGGTCGCCGACCCCTCGCCGTCGCTCGGGGTCCCGTCCGTCCGGACGCGTCCGAAGCCGCCCGGGGTCCCGTCGCCGTCGCCCTCCGTGGGCGCCTCCTCGTGGACGGGGACCTGATGAGCGGACTCGGCGAATCCGGCGGAGAGGACCCGCGTCATCCCCTCCTCGACCGTCTCGCCGGTCTCCTCGACCCGGTCCGGTTCGACCTCGATAACGAAGCCGGTGGTGATGTTCGGGGCGGTCGGCATGAACAGGACGATCTTTCCGTCTCGGGTCTTTTTCCCCGTCCGGAACGCGGTCATCCGGATCCCGGGCCACGTCTCGATGTACACCGGGCTCTGTAGCTCGTCGGTGCCGGAGATCGCCGTCTCGATCGCGAGCTTCGAGGCGTTGTACACGACTCGGAGTGCTGGGATCCGGTTGATCGCGTCGTCCACCGCCGACTCCGCCAGCCGACCCAGCGTCGTCCGCATGAAGTACCCCACCGCGAGCACCACGGTCGCGAACACCGCGAACGCGATGACGACGCG
Organism: Halorubrum sp. C191; assembly: GCF_002727095.1. Classification (NCBI taxonomy): domain Archaea; kingdom Methanobacteriati; phylum Methanobacteriota; class Halobacteria; order Halobacteriales; family Haloferacaceae; genus Halorubrum; species Halorubrum sp. C191. The sequence continues at coordinate 11,059 of NZ_NHNZ01000085.1, forward strand.
GGAGACGGGCTCTAGCGGCGCCGGGATGACCTCGGGCTGGAGCCCCTCGATGAGCGGGATCGAGGCGATGTACTGGTAGATCCAGCGGAGGACTAACAGGAGGACGAGGAGCGGCGCCAGCACGATGAGCCCGCTGGCGAAGTCGCGTTTCCACGTGGACATCTATCGGATCGGTATGTGTCGGCAATCCTTAAGAGGGCTTCCACGCGCCGGCGGCGCGGGCGAGGTCGCGAGGCGTCGCGTCGACTACTGCCCCAGCACCGCCCGCGCCGCGAACGTCAGGTTCTCCTTGCGCTCGCGGACGCGGCGGTAGAAGTACGAGAGCCACTTGTCGCCGTAGGGCGCGTACCGGTGGACGTCGACCCCCTGCGCGGCGAGGTCGCGCTGGGCGTCCTCGCGGACCCCCATGAGCATCTGGACCTCGTAGTCGGCGCCGCGGTCGCGGGCGAGCCGGTCGGCGAGCGAGATCATCTCGGGGTCGTGACTGCCGACCGCGATCCCCCGGTCGCGCCGCTCGAACAGCGTCGTCAGGTCGTCGCGGTACGCCTCGTCGACGCGGGCCTTGTCGGTGTACGCGATCGAGGACGGCTCGTCGTAGGCCCCCTTCACGAGCCGGAGCTTCCCCGGAACGTCGATCAGGCGGTCGAGGTCGTCCGCGGTGCGCCTGAGGTTCGACTGGACGCACTGCCCGACGCTCCACGGGTAGTCGGCGGCGATCGACTTGAAGGCGTCGAGGGTGGCGTCGGTGGTGTCTGCGTCCTCCATGTCGCACCAGACGAACGCGTCGACCTCGTGGGCACGAGCGACGATCTCTCGGTAGTGCTCCTCAAACAGGTCGGTCGAGACGTCCATCCCGATCTGCGAGGGCTTCACCGAGACGCAGGCGTCGAGGCCGCTGTCGGCGATATCGTCGAGCAGCCCGAGGTAGGCGTCGGTGTCCGCGCGGGCGTCCGCGGGGTCGTCGTAGTGTTCGCCGAGCAGGTTCAGAATGACCGCGACGCCGTCCTCGTTCGCGGCGCGGACGTGGTCGAGGGCCGCCGGGACGCTCTCGCCGGCGACGAACCGGCTAGCGACTGGGGGGATCATACTGAGCGTTCCGGCTGGCGCGAACTTTACCTTTGTCGAGTCGGCGGCGACGACCGCAATCGCGTGTGCGGTGCGGCGACCGGCGGCGACGGATCCGGGGTTTATAACACGCCGCGCGCCGCCCGTGGGGACATGATCGGTACGCTCGTCGCGACCGCGTTCTGGGCGATGCTCCCGGCGTACGTCCCGAACAACGCCGCGGTGTTGGCCGGCGGCGGACGCCCCATCGACGGCGGCCGCGAGTGGCGCGGGGCGCGGCTGCTCGGCGACGGGAAGACATGGCGCGGCACCGCGGTCGGCACTCTCGTCGGCGTCCTGCTCGCGCTCGCGCTCAACGCGCTCGCCGCCCCAGCGAGCGCGGCGCTCGGGAGCGACCTGCCGACGTTCGCGCTCCCGGCGGCGTTCGCGCTCGCCTTCGGCGCGATGTGCGGCGACATCGGCGCCTCGTTCCTCAAGCGTCGCTCGGGCCGCGAGCGCGGCGCCGCGTTCCCCGGTCTGGACCAGCTGGACTTCGTCGTCGGCGCGCTGGGGCTCGTCTTCCTCGTCGACACCGACTGGGCGCTCGCTGCGTTCACACCGGGCGTCCTCGCCGTCGTCCTCGTGATGACTCCGGTCCTCCACGTCGTCACGAACGTCGGCGCGTACGCGCTCGGAGTCAAAAACGAGCCGTGGTGAGCGACGCTACGCTTCCGCCCGCGGCGTTCGGTCTGCCCTGATGTTTGGTTTCGACTCTTTTTGTATCTCTTGTTGATCGATTGTCCGCGTAATTCGCAGCGACGAGAACGGCAGAAAGACATATATATTGGTGTGGCATACGATGACACGCATGTCTAGTAGTGCACCCAGCTCGGACGACGACGTGTTCGACGAGTTCCTCTCCGACCGCGGCCACGAGACGGAGATCGTAGGCTGGGAGCGATCCTATAACAAGCTCCAGTGTCCCGAGTGCGGTGCGCTCCACGAGGAAGGAACCGCGACGTGTTCGGTCTGCGACTGGCGGCCGAACTGACGCGCGCCGCGTTCCGCGAATTTTCTTTCCGTCATACCCCCCGGTAGTATTATGTGGAATTACTCGATAGTGACTATCATGCCGACCTGTCAGAACTGCGGTTCCTTCGTCACGACAGATTACGTTCGGGTTTTCACCCCGAACGAGGTCGATCGGCCCCGCGTCTGTCCGGCCTGCGAGGACCTGGTCCGCGACGGCGCCGACGTGCGGGAAGCGCGCGCGACGCGGAGCGGCTGACGGACCGACCGGACGATGACGCGACGCTCTGCCGCCGCGGTCCGGCGCGCGCATCGAGGGCAACCGAGCCACGGCGTTTAAGGAGAACCGGAATCTGGAGGTAATAATGACTGATACCACGGTGACGCGGCTGTTCGGGGGGCCCGGGAGCGGGAAGACGACCGCGCTCCTCGACCGCGTCGAGGAGATCCTCGACGAGGAGGGCGCCGACGTGCGCGACGTGCTCGTCGTCTCGTACACGCGCGCGGCCGCCGCCGAGATCCGCGAACGGCTCGCCGAGCGGCTCGACATCTCCCCGCGCAGCCTCCAAGGGAACGTGAGCACGATGCACGCGAAGGCGTACGAGCTGCTCGACCTCTCGCGAGGCGACGTGGTGGGCGAGGACGACAAGGAGGCGTTCTGCGAGGAGTACGGCATCGAGTTCGAGGACCAGCACGGCGGCGCCGGTCGCCGGACCGCGCGGTCGACGACCATCGGCAACAAGATCATCGCCACCTCGCAGTGGCTCCAGCGCACCGAGCGCGACGTGGCCGACTGGTACGACGTGCCCTTCCAGTGGAATGTCGAGGAGGTCCGGCTCCCGCCCGAGGAGGACCCCAACGCCCAGCAGGGGAACAAGTACACGCCGACGTGGCCCTCCGACGACGACCGGATCGACATCCCCGAGACGATCCGGGCGTGGCGGACGTACAAGGGGGAAAACGACCTCGTCGGCTTCGCGGACATGCTCGAACGGGTCGCGCAGCGCTCGCTCGTCCCCAGCGTCGACTACCTGATCATCGACGAGTTCCAAGACATCACGACGCTCCAGTACAACGTCTTCGAGGAGTGGCGCCCGCACATGGAGAAGGTGCTCATCGCCGGCGACGACGACCAGGTCGTTTACGCGTGGCAGGGGGCCGACCCCGACCTCCTCCTCGACACCGACGTCGACGAGGACGTGGTCCTCCCGAACTCCTACCGGCTCCCCTCGGAGATCCTCAACGTCGTCAACGCCGAGATCCGCCACATCGACAAGCGGCAGGAGAAGGACCTCCACCCGCGCACGGAGGGCGGTTCCGTCGAGGCGATCGAGTCGCCGTCGATGATCGAGCTCGTCCGGAACGTCCGGTACACCGTCGAGGACGACGAGGGCGACGTGATGTGCCTGTTCCGCGCCCGGTACCAGATGTTCGACTTCATCGACGAGTTCATCGACCACGGCATCCCGTTCACGATGCTCACCGACGGGCGGATGTGGACCGACCGCGTCCAGGACTACGTCAGCGCGATCGAGAAGGCCGAGGCCGGCGACCCGGTCACCGGGCTGGAGGCGCGGCGGCTGGCGGACATGCTCCAGGAGTCGGCGTTCGGGACCCACGACCGCGAGGAGTTCTACGACTTCCTCGACGACCGCGAGGAGGCGGCCGACTCCGACGATGTCGCCGACATCGACATTGCGGCCGACACGCTCGACGAGTACATCCCGTTCATGCCCGACACCGCCAGCGCCGACGACATGGTCCGGAAGGTAACGAGCTTCCAGCGCAAGTCGATGGGCGCGTACTTCGAGGGCGAGTACCAGGGCACTGACCCGACCCGCGTCCGCGTCGGCACGATCCACTCGGCGAAGGGCCGCGAGGCCGACCACGTGTTCGTCGCTACCGACCTCACGGAGAAGGTCGTCGAGCAGATGGCGGCCTCCATCGACGACCCGACCGACGTCGACGGCGTCGAGGAGTTCACGAAGTCGACGAGTCCCGTGCCCGTCCTCACCGACAACGAGCGCCGCGTCTTCTACGTCGGGATGTCCCGCGCCCGCGAGCGGCTCGTGATCATGGAGAGCCTCATCAGCGGTGCGCCGACGCTGCCGATCAGCGTCCTGTTGTTCAACGAGCTCCGGGAGGAGCCGGCCCAGGAACTCGTCGAGGAGGTCCAGGCGGAGCTGGCGGTGCCAGAGCCCGAGCCGTGAGCGAGGACGACGCGGCCGCCATCGACCGCGAAAAAAATCCCCGCCCGCTCCGGACCGACCTCCGACCAATCGTCGAGGCGGTCCGCGACGCCGACGCGGCCGCGTTCGTCGCCGTCGGCGACCGCTTCGACGGCGACCTGCGCTACCTCTCCCGCTTCGCCGGCCCGGACAGGCCCTCCGCGCTGGTCGTCGTCCCGACGGGCGAAGCGACCGCCGACACCGTCGGCCGCGCCGTCCTCTGTGCGCCCGCCCTGTTCGGCGAGCAGGCCGAACGCGAGTTCGTCGCGAGCGCGCGGGTGTCCCACGAATCGGGGAGCGGTGGGCCGACCGACGACGAGGTCGGCTTCCACGACGGGGTCGCCCGCGAGGTCCGGACGGAGCGCGTCGGCGACCACGCCGGCGAGCGCGCGGCCGCGGCCGCCGCGGATCTCGCGGGCGGAGCGAGCGGCGACGGGGAAGGAGTCCTGACGCCCGCGTCGATTCCGCACGACGCCGCGGTGTACCTCGAACGGGCGGGGTTCGAGCCGGCGTCGACGGAGGCGGTCGCGACCGCTAGGGCGCGAAAGACGCCGGCGGAGCGGGACCGCATCCGGCGCGTCCAGCGCGCGACGGTGGCCGGGATCGCCCGCGCCGAGGCCGTCCTCACCGACTGCGAGGCCGTCGACGAGGGGAGCGAGGAGACGGCGGCCGGGCGGGCCGACGACGACCGCCGACCCCCGCTCCGGTGGGACGGGGATCCGCTGACGACGGAGCGACTCCGCCGCGAGGTGAACGCGGCCCTCGCCGCGCGCGGCGTCCGCGACGCGGGCAACACCGTGATCGGCGCCGGTCCCTCGGCGGCCGACCTCCACTACGTCGGCGACGACCCGGTCCGGCCGGGCGAGACCGTACTGCTCGACGTCTCGCCCCGCGGTCCCGACGGGTACTACGGCGACGCGACCCGGACGTTCGTCGTCGACGGCGACGGCGGCTGGGCGCGGCGGGCGTACGTCGCGGTCGAGGCCGCGCGCGAGGCCGCGCTCGACGAGGTCGAGCCGGGCGTCCCGGCGAAGACCGTTCACGGCGAGGCGGCGGCGGAGCTCGCCGCCTACGGCTTCGACCCGAACGCCGGGGAGGGCGAGGCCGGCTTCACCCACGGCACCGGCCACGGCGTGGGCGTGAGCCTCCACGAGAGGCCGTCGCTGTCGGGCGCGGGCGAACTGCGTCCGGGACACGTCGTCACCGTCGAGCCCGGCGTCTACGATCCAGATATCGGCGGCGTCAGGCTGGAAGACCTAGTCCTCGTCACTGAAGACGGATACGAGATACTGGCGGAGCATCCGTTCGGCATCGCGCCGCGCGAGCGGGAGTGAGCGGCGGGTAGCTACGACCGGTCTTTGCGCTATCGGCGCGCTTTTGAGACTCCCGCCGAAGCCCGATACGCATGCGATCCGAGCCCTCCGTCGGATCCGGCGCCACCGCCGGGTCCGAATCGGTCTGGCGTATCGCGAGGCGTAGATGTTCGACGGCGGTGGCGGTTCTCGTGGCCGCGACGGCGCTCGTCGGGGTCGTCGTCGCCGGGAGCGGCGTCGCGGCCGCCGACGGAACCGCCGAACTCGGCGCGGGCGTCGTCACCGTAAGCGAGGACGGGAGCGCCGAGTTCACCGTCGAGACCGACGGCGTCGACGCGTTCGAGGTCGTCGTCGGCAACGAGGAGGAGGTCGGATACGAACTCCGCGCCACGGTGACGCCGGACGGCGACGGCGTCACGACGCTCGTCTTCACCCACGCCGAAACCGGCGGGAGCGGCGCCCCGCTGACCGCCGCCGACGGCGGCGCGGTGGAGATCGACTACGAGACGACCCTGAGCGAGGCGATCGCTCCCGGAAGCTACGACGCGGAACTGTTCGTCGGCGGCGACCCCGCGGACGTCGCCACGCTCGTCGTCGAAGACCGAACGGGCGACGAAAGCGGGGGCGACGGAAGCAGCGGGGACGGCGCGACCGACGGCGAGTCGGCCGAGGCCGTCACGGTCACCGAGGCGGACATCGAGGCGGCCGATCTCGTCGTCGCCCCGGCGGAGACCGAGCTGAGCGTTCCGGTGACCGCCGAGGACGGCGAGACCGTGACCCTCCGGATCCGCTCTGACGGCGACGCGAGCCCGAGCTTCCTCATGACCGAAGCGGCGACGGTCGAGAACGGGACGGCTAGCGCGGCCTTCGATCTGCGTCGGACGACCCACGGAGACCGCGCGACGCTGACCGTCGGCGGGAACGAGGCGGTCAACGGGTCGGGCGCGCGCGAGGTGCTCGTCGTCGACGAGGAGATCGGATTCGAGGAACGCGACGGCGTCCTCGGCCTCGAAGCGCCCGGGTTCGGGGTCGTCGCCGGCGGGCTCGCTGTGCTCGTCGTCGCGATCGTTGCCCGGCGGCGGGAGTGAGAGCCGGGCCGAGTCACTTTTCGACCGAATCGCCCTCGGAGCCGGCGGCGTCGTCGTCTCCACGAAGCTGTCGCGGTAACAGTCCCGAGAGCAGCCGTCGGAGTATGGTGGCGGGGTCGAGGAAGTACTGCGGGAGGACGACCATCGCGGCGGCGACGACGAGCAGGCCGGCGCCGAGCGCGACCTCGCCGGCGAACAGGCGGACGACGGCGTAGTTCGCGAGCGGGAGCGCGAAGACGAGCGACGCCGCCAGCCCGATCATGTCCAGCACTCCGAGTCGCATCGACCCTCCGTTGATCCCCGGGGGGCAAAAGGGGCCCGGCCGCGACGACGGGCGGTCGAACTCCCAGATCCCGGCCGGACCCAGAACCGATATCCGTCGCCCGCCCCCAGTTCCGGTATGTTCACCGGCATCGTCGAGGGCACCGGTACGGTCCGCGAGCGGACCGAGACCGACGACGGCCTCCGGCTTCGGATCGGCGTCGACGGATTCGACGACCTCCACCACGGCCAGTCGATAAGCGTGAGCGGCGTCTGTCTGACCGTCGAGGAGCACGGGAGCGACGACGGCGGCACGACCGACGGCGGCGACTGGTTCTCGGTGTTCCTCGCGAGCGAGACGGTCGCGAAGACGTACCTCGGCGGGATCGAGGCGGGGGACGCCGTCAACGTCGAGCGCGCGATGCCCGCCGACGGGCGGTTCGACGGCCACGTGGTCCAGGGACACGTCGACACCATCGCCGAGGTGACGGGAATCGAGCGCGTCGGAGAAGACTGGCGGTTCACGTTCGCGACTCCGGAGGGACACGACGACTACCTCGTCGACAAGGGGTCCGTGACGCTCGACGGCATCTCGCTGACGGTCGCCGAGAAGCGCGCGGGCGAGTTCGACGTGGCGGTCATCCCGACGACCTACGACCTGACGACGCTCTCGGAGAAGTCGGTCGGCGACCCGGTGCACCTGGAGGTGGACGTGATCGCGAAGTACGTCGAGAACATGCTGGACGGGTACGCGGCCGACTAACTGGCGACGGACCGACCCGTCCCCCTCAGTCCCCTGCGTCCTTCGCGCCCTTCACCGTCTCGCGGACGGCGTCGACGCCCTCGTCGTGGAGCAGGTCGCCGACGACGATCACGTCGCTGTGAGCGGCCATCTCGTTGGCCGACTCGTAGTCGTGGATGCCGCCGCCGTAAAAGAGCGTGGCGTCGTCTAAGGCGTCGTGAGCGGCCGCGACCTTCTCCGTGTCGCCGAACGTGCCCGAGTACTCGACGTAGACGATCTCCTGGCCGAACATGCGCTCCGCGACCTTCGCGTAGGCCGCCACGTCGTCGGCACTGAGGTCGCAGTCGGCCTCCGTCAGCTGGGCGACCGACGCCTCCGGGTTCAACACGATGTACGCCTCGGTGTGGGTCCGGGTCCAGTCGAGGTCGTCGATCCGGACCCACTCCTTGTGGGCGCCGGTTATCCAGAAGGGGCCGCCAGCGTTGAAGACGGTCGGGATCAGGTAGCCGTCGAGCGCCGGCGAGTCGATCACGACTCCCGGATTCGACGGCTCCTGGTACAGCGGCACGTCGTACTCCGCGGCGGCGTCGACCACGCGGGTCATCTTCTCCGCGGTGACGTCGAGGGTCCCACCGATCTCGATCGCGTCCGTCCCGGTCCGGCAGACGTCCTCGAAGGTCTCGCCCGCCCGGAGGTCCTTGTCGGGGTCGACCTTCAGCACGTGGTCCCAGTCGTCCCACGGGTTAGTCATCGGCCGAGACTCCACCGGGCGAGAACAAAAAGGTGCGGAAGCTATCCCGCCCCGGAGCCCCGAGCCGCGCCGCGCGGGAGGGCGGGGGCCTCACAGCAGGTCGTCGATCTCGTCGTTCTCGAACGCGGCCGCCGGGTCGGGCTTCTCCTCGCGCTCGTCGCGGACCGCCTGCCGAGCGCGCTCCAAGAACGCCTCGACGCGCTGCGAGCGCTCGACCCCCGCGAGGAGGACCAAGGCGGCGATCCGGTCGGAGTCGAGCGGGAAGTCGCCGCCCCGGACCTGCATCGACCCCGTCTCCTCCTGAAGCCACTTCCGCGCCTTCTCCGCGCCCTTCCGGGAGATCCGGTCCGGGTCGCCGGCGACCGCGACGAGGGCGGCGTCGGCGTCGGTGGCGCTCGGCAGCGACAGCCCGGTCATCACCGAACTCCGGACCGCGCTCGTCACGGTGTTGACGTTCTCTTGCGGGTCCTCGGCGGCGGGCGCCGACGCGAACCCGACCGCGGCCATCCCGCCCGCCCGGAGCGTGTTGATCACCTCGCTCGTGTCGACGACGGACTCGGCGACGCCCTCGACCGCCTCGCCGGCGGCGAGGACGAGCCCGATCCGCTTCGCCATCGAGGCGTTGATCGCCTCGTAGCCGCCCTCGACGGACTCGCCCGCCGAGCGCCACGCGTCGTTGTCGAGCAGGATCGTCGCGTCTGACTCGCGGACCAGCGTCTTGAGCGACCGGCCGGCGTTCACCTGATACATCGTCCCCTCGTCGCGACCGGGGAGGACGCCGATGGCGTACACCGGTACGTCGTACACCCGGTTCAGCTCGCGGACGAGGACCGGCGCGCCGCCGGAGCCCGTCCCGCCGCCGAGGCCGGCCACGACGAATACCGCCTCGGCCTCCGCGGTGACCTTCGGGGCGAGCGCGTCCAACACCTCGACCGCGTCTTCGTCCATCACTTCGGCGCCGAGTTCGTTGTCGCCGCCGACGCCGTGACCGTTGACACGCGACTGCCCGACGAGGACCGTTTCGAGCGGGAGGGGGTCGAGGTCGGCCGCGGCGGTGTTGACAGCGATCGCGTCGAGGACCGCGCCGTAGCCGGCGTCGGCGTCGAACTCCGCGAGGGCGGTCGTGAGCTTGCCGCCCGCCTGTCCGACGCCGAGGAGGACTGCTTTCATGCCCAGACGTACCGGTTCCCCCGATAATATCCTTTCCCCGACGTTTAAGAGTGAGACCGTGGGCAACAGGCCGCATGACCGACCACGCGCGGGGCGCGGAGCCGACGGACGCGGAAACGGACGCGACGCCGACGGGAGCGGACGGACCGGACGACCGGATCGAGTCTCGGCTCCGCGCCGTCGAGCGCGCGGTGACCGGGAGCGAGGCGCGGCCGGTCGACGCCGCCGCGGACGCAGAGGCGACGGCCGAGCGCGAGCGACTCGAGTCGCGGCTCGACGACCTCGAGGAGCGCGTCGCGGAGTTGGAGGCGGCGACGCAGGCGGTCCGCGGCTACGCCGGAGCGATCCGGGCCGTCAACCGCGAGGTCGAGCGCCGGGCCGACCTCGCGCTCGCGAGAGCGACCGAGGCCGGGCGGGAGAACGAGCGGAGCGGCGGCAGTGTCGGCCGCGAGAGCAGTGCGAGCGACGGGCAGCGGGCCGACGACACCGTTCCGTCGGAGGGCGCCCTCGACGCCGCCCTGCCGGACGATCGCTCGCGGTCCGGACCGCGTACCGGCGGCAGCGGAACCGACGAGGCCGCCGGGGACGGCGACGGCGGGGCGTGGGCGACGGACGCGCTCGACCGCCTCCGGGAGTCGCTGTGAGCGAGCCGTGATCCGCGTGGCCCTCACCGTCCTCGTGGCAGTCGCGCTGCTGACGGCGTCGATGCCCGCGATCGAGACGGCCCGGACCGCGACGACGGCGGACCGGATCGGCGCCGAGGCGGACCGTCTGGAGCGGGCGATCGGCGGCGTAGTCGCCGGATCGTCGCCCGTAGACGACCCCGCCCTGGCGGCGCAGGCGACGGTGCGTTTCCGGGTCCCGACTGGGTTCGCCGCGGCGGAGGTCGACCGCGTCGCGCTCGTCGAGCCGCCGGACAGGCCGGGCGGCGTCGTGCTCGCGTACCGCGTCGAGGACCGGCCGAAGCGCACGGTCCGCGTCGGAACGGGACCGGTGGAGGTGACTGTCGATCTCGGCGGCGGACCGATCGAACTTCGCCCGGGCGGGACGAACCGCATTCGGCTCCGGTACGTCGACGACGAGGGGCCGACGGTCCGGATCAACCGAGCGGGGTAGACCGGGGCGGAGGGACGCGACGGCGCGGGGCAGAATAGATTACGACAGGGCAGACCGGGACGACGCGGATCGTTTCGAGACGCGGCGGAACGGAACGGCGGGACGGCCGACGACTTATATATCAAACCGCGGGCACGCCCGTCATGAACCTCGGTATCACCGATCAACTCGCCGACGGGGCCGGCGAGACGCCGCTCCGAGCGCTCCCGTGGGTCGACGAGGACCGCGACGAGTGTCGGTGCGAGCCGGCGTTTCGCGAGCCCGTGGGAACTGGCGTCGAGGACAGGGTTATACTCGACGTCGACGCCGGCGCGTGTCCCGGACGCGGCGACCTCGCCGCGAGCGCCGACTGTCTCGCGACCGTCGTGGAGGCGCTCGGCGACCGCGACGCCGACGTGATCAGGACACGACACCGCGGCCGCGAGCGGTCGTACGCCGACCACGCGGCCGACCTCCTGACCGCCGCCGGACGGTTCCGCGAGCGGGTCGGGTTCCGTGAGGAGCGGCTCGCCGAACGAGTCCTCCGCGACCCGCTCGGCGCCGCGGTAGAGGCCGCCGGGCGGGCGGGCCCTACGAAGCGCATCGCGGCCGAAACGGGGCTGCTGTCGGCCGCGGAGGATCTCGGCGGCGGCGAGAACTGGCCCGAGAGCGACGGCGTTCTGAGCGATCGCCTGCGGGCCCACGTCGGTCCGACGGCCGCGACCGCACGAGTCGCGGCCTCGCCGCCGCCGGGTGCGACGCTGGTCGATCGCTGGACGGTGCCGACCGGGGCAACGGTCCGGCTCTACGACGGCGACGACTCCCTCAGGACGTACCACCTCACGCCGCCGACGGTCGATCTGGACGCCGACGCCGTAGCGACGCTGGCCGCGGCGCGAGACCGGCTGCTCGACGACCCCCGCGGCGGCGACAGGGCCCCCGGACGAGCGGTGCGGGCGGCGGCGGAAGACGGCGACCCGGTCGCCGATCTGACGGAGATCCTGCGCCGACACACGCACGGCTACGGCGTGTTCGAACACGTCTTCGCCGACGAGAGGGTGAGCGACGCGACGGTGACGGCGCCGGTCGCGGAGAACCCGCTCCGCGTCGTGCTCGACGGGGAGCGGTGCCGGACGAACGTGCGGCTCCCCCCGGAAGGGGCCGCCACGCTCGCGTCGCGGCTCCGCCGGTCGAGCGGTCGGGCGTTCTCGCGGGCCACGCCGACGCTCGACGCGACGATCGAGTCCGAAACCGGTCGGGTCAGGGTCGCCGCGGTCACGGCCCCAGCCAGCGACGGGCTCTCGTTCACGTTCCGACGCGGGGATCCGGAGGCGTGGACGCTCGCGCGACTGGTGTCCGTCGACACCCTCACGCCCGCGGCGGCCGGGCTGTTGTCGGTGGCCGTCGAACGCGGGGTAGCGGGGCTTATCGCGGGCGGCCGGGCAGCCGGGAAGACGACCGCGCTCGGCTCACTGCTGTGGGAATTGCCCGCGGAAACGAGGGCGATCGCAATCGAGGACACGCCGGAACTCCCGGTAGACGCTCTCGCGGACGCCGGGCGAGACGCGCAGCGACTCTGCGTCGGTGACGGGGCCGAACTCGCCCCGGCGGACGCCGTTCGGACGGCGCTCCGGATGGGCGGCGGCGCGATAAGCGTCGGCGAGGTGCGCGGCGAGGAGGCGCAGGCGCTGTACGAGGCGATGCGTGTCGGTGCCGCCGGCGAGACGGTGCTGGGGACGATTCACGGCGAAGACTCGGCCGGGGTGGAGGAACGCGTCGTCACCGACCTCGGCGTCCCCCGCTCGTCGTTCGCCGCGACCGATCTGATCGCCGTGCTCGACGACCACCGCGTGGAGTCGATCGTCGAGGTCGGCGACCGCGACGGCGGCGTGAGCTTCGATCCGCTGTTCGAGCGGACCGAACGGGGACTCGTCGGCACGGGTCGGATCGACCGCGGTGAGAGTCGACTCGTCGAGGCGCTCGGGGGGACGAACGAATCGTACGCGGCGGTTCGGGAGGTCATCGATCGGCGGAGCGACCGGATCCGCGAGGCGGTTCGGGCGGGACGCGTTTCGCCGGCGCGGTACGTCAGGGGAGACGTATCCGGCGATCCGAGCGGAGACGTGGGAGCCCCGGCCGATCGACCACGCGAGGGAGGAGTGAAGCACGGAGGCGGCGCATGAACGAGGACCGGTCGAAACCGACCGAGCGATCGGCTCGTGTCGACGGAGAAGACGACGCGACCGCCTCGAAAGAACTTCGGCGGGCCGTCGCGTTTCTCGGCTGGGGCGTTTCCGCGGAGCGCGTCGTGGCGATCGGGTACCGGGCCGGCGTCGTCGTCGGGGCGGTTGTCGCCGCGGCCGCGGCGCTCGCTGCCGGCGCGGTCGTCGCCGCGCCGGCCGGACTAGCCGCCGCCGTCGGCGGCGTACACGCGGTCCACCGGGCGCCGGTGTGGCTCGCGTCGCTCCGGCGGACGCGGGCGCTGGGCGCGGCGCCGGGGCTCGTCGGGCGGCTCGTGTTGCGGATGCGGCTCGATCCCTCGACAGAGCGTGCGGTGCGGTTCGCCGGCCGGACGGGAGAGGGACCGTTGGCCGCGGCTCTCTCCCGCCACGAACGGGGCTGTGCGGACGGGCCGACGAGCGGCCTTCGAGCGTTCGCTCGCGAGTGGACTCCGTGGTTCCCGGCGATAGACCGCGCCGCCGCGCTGGTCCGGACCGCGGCGACCGCGCCGCCGGAGCGCCGCGGGCGGTGCCTCGACCGCGCCCTCGACGCGACGCTTTCGGGGACGACCGATCGGCTCGCGTCGTTCGTCGGCTCCGTCCGCGGGCCGGTCTCGGCGCTGTACGCGTTCGGCGTGCTGCTCCCGCTGGCACTCATCGCGCTCCTTCCCGCGGGCGCCGCCGCCGGCGTCGCGGTGGGTTCCGGACTCGTCGCCGGCCTGTACCTGATCGCGCTTCCGGGCGGGCTGTTGGCCGCCTCGGCGTGGCTGCTCTCCCGTCGCCCGGTGGCGTTTCCGCCGCCGCAGATCGGCGGAGACCATCCCGACGTGCCGGACCGACGCGGCCACGCGTTGGTCGTCGGCTGCGCCCTCGGTGCGGCCGCGGCCGCCGTCGCCGCGCGAGTCGTCGCGCCGTGGGCGTGGCCGGTCGCGGGGGTCGGCGTCGGAGTCGGGAGCGCGCTGTTCGTCCTCGCGCGACCCCGCCGCGCGGTGCTGTCCGAGGTCCGAGGCGTCGAGCGGGGGCTGCCGGACGCGATGACCGTGATCGGCGGAGACGTGGCGGAGGGGGTCGCGGTCGAGACCGCGGTCGCGAACGCCGGCGAGCGGCTCGACGGCGCGACCGGCGAGGTGTTCGAGCGCGCCGGTCGGCGGAGCGACACGCTGCGCGTCGGCGTCCGCGAGGCGTTTCTCGGACAGGGCGGGCCGGCCGCGGACGTGCCGTCGTCCCGGGTTCGCGGGGCGATCGCGCTGCTCTCCGTCGCCGCGCGGGAGAGGCGTCCCGCCGGCGACGTCCTGTTGGAGCTCGCCGACCAGCTGGAGTCGCTACGGGAACTCGAACGTGACGCGCGCCGCCAGCTCGCGACCGTGACGGGGACGCTCTCGAACACCGCGGCGGTGTTCGCGCCGCTCGTGGGTGGAGCGACCGTCGCGCTCGCGACCGGGATCGACGCCGCCGATGTCGGGAGCCTGGGAGCCGGAGCGGCAGCGGGCGCCGACGCGCTCGGCGGAGACGGACTGGGCGCGGAGAGCGGAGTGGCCGCTGGCGGGAGCGGGGCGGCGAGCGACGGCGCGAGGACCGGCGGAACGGCTGCCCTGTCGGTGCCGGTGCTCGGACGGATCGTGGGGACGTACGTGCTGTTGCTCGCCGCCCTCCTCACCGGGCTGGCGACCGGACTGGAGTGCGGATTCGACCGGACGTTGGTGGCCTATCGGGTCGGGATCGCGCTGCCGACGGCGACGGCCACGTTCCTCGTCGCGTTCGCCGGCGCCGGACTCCTGTTCTGAGCCCGATCGGTGGGGCAGTCGGCCCTCGATCGACCGCGACGCTCGGGGCCGATCGTTTATGTATGAAAGCGCGGCCAGCCGCGCCATGTTCGAGACGCACCTCGACGCCACGTACGCGTGGCTCGGCTTGGCCGTCGTGAGCGTCGCGGCCGTCGGCGTGGCCGCCGCGTTCCCGGCGTCGCCGCCGCCGGACGCGGACGGCGTCGCGCGCACCGTCGATTCGGTCGCGGACGGGTCGTACCCGGCGACGGCGGAGCACGGTATCGCGGCGGACAGACTCCGGCTCGCGGAGGGATCCGTCTCGCTTAGAGACGAGCGAGGGACGGCGCGGGCGACGCTCGATGCCCCGCGGATCACCCCGGTCGTCCGACCGACAGCGGGGGTGACGCCGGGCGCGGCGACGGACGCCCGGCTTCGGCGCGTCCTCGACGGCGCCCCTCCGGACGCAGCGTTCGACGATCCGGCGTCGTTCGCGGCGGCCGCCGAGCGTGCGCGAGCGGCGGACGCGAGGTGGACGACCGCACCGAGGCGGATAACGGTCCGGCGCGTACACTACGGTGACGTCCGGGTCACGCTGGTCGGGTGATCTCGCGTGTCGCGTGACTCCACGGAATCCGGCGCGTCGGCGACTCGGAACGGGCCGAGCGCGGCGTTCCCGACCGCCGACCGTGCCGCCGTTGAGCCGATCGCCGCGCTCGTCGCGGTGGTGGTCGTCGGACTCGCGTTGGGGCTATACGCCGGCGCCTTCGCGGACGCGGCGCCGGACGACCGTCGGTCGGCCGCGAAGTCGGCGCTGGACCGGGTCGAGGGGAGGGTCACCGTCGGCGGCGTCCTCGACCCGGACCGGATGCGGCGGGTCGAAGCGCCGGGGACCGCGATCGCGATCGAACTGGAGGCGGACGGCGAGCGGTGGTTGGCCGCGTCGGGGCCGGACGCGCCGGGACCGCCGGGAGTCCGGACCCCGGAAGCGGTCGCGGTCGCCGAGCGACGGGTGACGGTCCGCGTGGCGCCGGGCCGTAACGTCCGCGGAACGCTCCGGGCGGTGGTGTGGCGGTGACCAGCACCGTCCTCGACGTGACCGTGCTGCTGCTTTGCGTCTCCGCGAGCGTCGTCGCGCTCGGCGCGAGCGACGCCGGCGGCCCCGACGGCCCGACCGCGACCGACGCCGCCGACCGGCTCGTCACCGAGACCGAGACCGTGGCGTATCCCGACGAGGGCGCGCCGAACGACACCCGACGAATCCACGCGACGCGCGCGGAGTTGCTCGCGCTGGTCGCCGAACGAGTCGGTGACGGGGGCACGAAAACGGCGTTCGACCGCCGCGCGATCGACGCGGTTCACACCGGGATCGGTCCGCGGACGCGCGTCGACGTTGCCCTCGACGGGCCGACGCGGACGGCGGAGAGAGTGGGTGGGGTGCCGGAGCGATACCGGGCGCCTGGCGCGTTTCGAACGACCGAACCGGCGGCCGACTCGTCCGGATCGACCGCGGACGAGACCCGACGGGTGGTCGCCGTCGGACCGGAACCGCCGCGAGACGCCACCGTCGGGGTCGCGGTCGTCAGACAGCCGCTTCCGGCAGGAGTCGACGGCAGTGGGGAATCGGACCGACGCGGAGCGGGTGCTACGGTCCGGATCGTCGTTCGGAGGTGGTGAGCGTGAAGGGCAGCGACTCCGGTCGGGCGGGTTCCGGCCGACGGAGCCGGACGTTCGCGGTCGACGAGCGGGCGCGAGTCCCGTTCGCGCTGGTCGGCGTGCTACTGCTCGTGACGAGTTCGGCGTACGCCGCCGGACTCGCCGAGCAGGGGCTCGTCGGCGAGGACCGCCGCGTCGAACGCGCCGTCGAGCGAGTCGACGCCGACGCCACCGCCGCGCTCAGGAGCGCGGCCCGGGAGGCCGCCCACGAGGCGGCGGCGGAGCCGGTGACGCGGCCACCGAGTGGACCGGGAGCGGCGGCCAAGGCCGTCCGGGAGGGATCGGCCTTCGAGGACGCGTTCCGGATCCGACTCGCGGTCGCCGGATCGAAGGCGCTGGGTGCCGTCGAGAGCGACATCGGCACCGTGACGGCGACCGCGTCGCTACCGGCCGTCGAGTCGCCGAGCGACCTCGTCGCCGCGCGCGAGCGGGTCCGCGTCGAGCGGGTCGCCAACGGGACCGCGACGCGAGTGACGTTCGAGGGCGTCGCGACGACCGCAACCCGGAACGGGCGAACCGTCGTGAACCGGACGCGGTCCCGAACGGTCACCGTCGCGGTGCCGACGTTGGCCGCTCACGAGCGGACCGAGCGGTTCGAGCGCCGACTCAACCGCGGTCCGGTCGAGGGGCCCGGACTCGGGCGACAGGTCACGGCCAGCCTCTACGCGATGGCGTGGGCCCGGGGGTACGGGCAGTACGCCGGCGCACCGGTCGAGAACGTGGTCGCGAACCGCCACGTGGAGCTGTCGACGAACGCCGGGATCGTCCGCGTCCAGCGGGACGTGTTCGGAACGAGCGATCCCGACGCCCGCGGCGGCGTCGCGCGAGCGACCGCCCGGACCGGTGTGACCGACCTGCTGTCGCCGACCGGCGTCGACGAAGCCTCTTGGACGGACGCCGTCCTCGGAGCGCCGACGCCGACGGCGGAGACCGAGAGAGAGCGGACGGCCTCGGACGGGAACGCGGCGACGAGCGAGGACGCGGCGTTCGACTCGGCCACGGATCCGACGAGCGAGACGGCGTCGGTCGAGGTCGGGCACGCGGCCGACCGCGCCGCGACCCGCGTCCACGACGACCTCGAATCGATCGTGCGGGCGAGCCACCGAGTCGAGGCGACCCTAGAGACGGAGGCGACGCGGGTCGTCGAGGGCGGTCCCGTGAGCCCGGGTCGTCCCCGGTCGCAGCTCGGAGAGCCCTGGCGGCGGGTCGACACGTCGCGGACGGAGCGCGTCCGCGTCGCCGACGGGAGCGACCTCCGAACGGGAACCGACGGCGAGACGGTGTCGGCCGGCGAGTCGGTGTCCTTCGGCGGCGCGACTCGGGAGGTCGTCGTCGAGCGCGCAGCGACAGCGACGTGGGAGCGACGGGTCGTCGAACGGGGACCGAACGGAACGGTACAGGACGTGAGCGTCGACCGCGCCGTGACGAGCGACGAGGCGACGGACCGGTACCGCGTCCGCGTGTCGGTGACCGGGACGTACGCGCCGCGCGACGACGCCCCCGACGGGCCGACGGCGACGTTCGGCGCCGCCGACCGGGACGTTGCCGGGCCCGACCTCGCCGACACGCCGGCGGCCGCGAGGGCAGAGCTGAACGTCGAGACGGCGGGCGACGTCGATCGGATGGCTCGCGACGCCGTCGAACGGGGCGACGAGAGGCGGTCGACGGTCGTGTACGGCGACCGATCGGGCGCCGACCTAGGCCGGATCGCGGCGGACATCTCGACGCTGTCGGAGCGCGTCCGCGACCTGGAGACCGAGGCGTCGATGGCCGACGCCGCGGTCGGCGAGTCGACGCCGTACGGCGATCTCGCCGCGGCCGTGCGCGATCGACGCGACGCGCTACGCGACGCCCCGAGGCGGTACGACGGCGCGGTCGACCGGGGGCGCGTCGCCGCCCGCGTCGCGTATCTCGACGCCGTGATCGGGGAGCTCGAATCGGCGTCGGACGACAGGAAGGCGGCGTCTAACGGAGTTCTCGACCGCGTGAACGACGCGTTCGGTGGACCGCCCGTGGGCGAGGTGATCGCCAGCCGCGAGGCCGCACGCGACCCGGGGACCTACGCGGTCGGCGACGAGGGGCCCGCCGGCGCCGTCACGTTCGCTCCGGAGGGGTCGCCGGGGTATCTCCCGCGGACCGCGGTCGACGGCGAGCGCGTGGAAGGCGTCGACGGCACGACCACGAGGCCGCTCGCGGCTCGAAACGTGAACTACGCCACGCTCCCGTACAGCGACGTCTCCGGCGGGATCGCCGACCGGATTCTCGGCACCGACGACACGGTCCGTCTCGGCGTCGCCGGGCGATCGCTCCTCGCGGCCGACGAGGCCCTCGCGGCGGCCGACGACGACGACCTACGGGCCGACCGAAACGCGCTCGCCGGACGGGTTGACGCCTCGCTGGGACGCGTCGACGACGCGTTACAAGACCGGCTCGCGAAACGGACCGACCTCTCGCGCGAGCAGCGGAACGCGGTCGTAGAGAGCGTCGCGTCCGAGTACGGTTCGCTCGGCGACAGGGCCGTCGCGGTCGGCGACGGCGAGTACCCGAACCGCGTCGCGAGCGAGGCGGCCCGGGTCGGGTCGCTGTCGAGGGCCGAACGGCTCGGCCTCGCGGCGCACCTCCGGGTGGAGACGCGGAAGGCGGCGGGACGGGACGCGGTCCGCGTCCCGGCTCGCTTCGTCGACGCGACGACGACGGCGTCCCGGACGATTCGTCGAGACAGAGTCGAGTCGAAGATCGAGTCCCGCGCCCGGAAGGCGGTCGCGTCGGTGCCGGACGAGCGGGTGCCGAAGCCCGTTCGGAGCGTCGGCGCGGGACTCCCCGTCGCGCCGGTCCCCGGGTACTGGGTGGCGACGGTCAACGCGTGGAACGTTCAGGTGCGCGGAGAGTACCCGCGCTTCGCGCTTCGTGCGAACGTCGGGACGCCCGACCGCCCGTTCGAGTACGTCCGGGAAGCCGACGAGGTCAGCGTCGATGTGAACGGCGAGTCGGTCGCGCTCGGCGCGACGGAGCCGGTCGCGTTCGAGGCGCGGACGGTCGTCGTCGTCGCGGTCCCCGCCGGGCCGCCGGGCGTCGGCGACGTCGACGGGACGCGCGAGGAGACGTCCGGCGGCTGGCCGTGTCCGGGATCGCTGAGCGCGTCGCCCGGAGAGGGGGACGAGTGTACGGAGCATTGAGGGAGGGAGGGAGAACGCGGGCGGTGAAGCGCCGGGACGCGACCGACCGCAGGCGTTTTGCGACGGCGCGACCCAGAGGGAGTATGTTCCACGAGGTCGTTGACGACCGCGGAAGCGGGCCCGACGTCGACGCGGACGAACCGGCGGCGGCGGAGTTACTCGCGGCCTTCGAGACGCTGGTCACGGAGGCCGCGTCGGGCGTCGACGGCGACCGGCTCGTCGGCGAGGTCGGCCTGACGGAAGCGGACGCGAGCGCCGTCCGCGACGGGGACGTCGCGGCGCTCTCGCTCGCGGACGCGGCGGCCGTCCTCGCGGCGGCGGAGCCGGGGCGCGACGCCGACGCGATGGTCGCGGAGGTGCGCGATCACCTCCTGATGGGGATGGCGACCGCCGTCCTCGACGTCGACGCGATCGCCGCGCGGATCGACGCCGACCTCACCGGGCAGGAGGTCCAACAGGCGCTGGAGGGGCGGACCAGATTAACTCTTGGCCAGCTCGCGGAGATACTCGCGGTCATCGAGCGTCGGAAGCCATGAGAGTCGTCGTCGTCGGCTGCGGCTACGTCGGGCTGGCGCTGGCGGAACAGCTCGACGCCCGCAGCCACGAGGTCGTCGGTGTCCGCCGGTCAAACGCCGGCCTCGACGCGGTCGACGCGGTCGGCTCCGGGGTCGAGGCCGTCCGGGCGGACGCGACCGATCCCGAGTCGCTCTCGGCGCTACCGGACGCGGACGCGGTCGTCTTCGCGGCCAGCTCCGGCGGCCGCGGTGCCGACGCGGCCCGGGAAGTGTACGTCGACGGCTTGGCGAACGTCGTCGACGAGTACGGCTCGCGGGCCGCGCCGCCGGACCGGCTCGTGTACACCTCCTCGACGGGCGTGTACGGTGACCACGACGGCGGGTGGGTCGACGAGGAGACGCCGGTCGACCCGACCACGGAGAAGACCCGCGTCCTCGCCGAGGCCGAGCGGATCGCGACGGAGCGCGCGGCCGACGCCGGGATCGACGGGACCGTCGTCCGGTTCGCGGGGCTGTACGGGCCGGAACGCTACCGGCTGGATCGGTACGTGGATGGCCCGGTGACGGCCGGTTACCTGAACATGGTCCACCGCGACGACGCCGCGGGATCGATTCGACATCTGCTGGAGACGGACCGCGCACGCGACCGCGTCGTCCTCGTCGTTGACGACGAGCCGGTCGGCAAGCACGTGTTCGCCGACTGGCTCGCGGACGCCTGCGGCGTCCGGCGCCCGGAGAAGCTGTCGAAGGACGAGCGGATCGCGGCGGGGAACCTCTCGGCGGCCGCGGAGCGCCGGATCCGAACCAGCAAGCGCTGTTCGAACGCGCTGCTCCGCGAGCTCGGCTACGAGTTCGCTCATCCCACGTTCCGGTCCGGCTACCGCGACGCGGTGCGAGCGTACCGGACGCGGACCGAGTAGCGCGTCTCGGACGGACGGCGGCCGGTTCGGCCCGTCGTCGTCCGACCGCGGTCGGTTCCGTCGGTTTCACTCCGTCAGAACGGTAACGAACCTTCATGTGTCGGGAGCGACTCGACACAACGCATGCGAGCGATGAGCGCGGTCGGCGACCGACTCTCGCAGGCGGAGGCAATGGTCCGGGAGAACCCGGAGATCGCCGTCGCCGGGGCGCTCATCGTCCTGATCGTCGTCGCCGTGGGGCTCGTCGTGCTCCGTGCCCGCCGGACGCCTGGAGTCAGGTTCCGCCGGCTGCTGGCCGACGAGGACGAGATAACGGTGTTGATGCACCCGAACCCGGACCCCGACGCGATGTCGGCCGCGGTCGGCGTGGCCTCGCTCGCCGATCAGGTGGACGTCGACGCAACCGTCCAGTACCCCGGTCAGATCCGTCATCAGGAGAACCGGGCGTTCCGGACGGTCCTCGACTTGGAACTGGAGCCGATCGAACACGTGAGCGACCTCGCGTCGGAATCGGTCGTCTTGGTCGACCACAACGAGCCGCGGGGGTTTGCCGGCGCCGACGGCGTGTTGCCGATGGCCGTCGTCGATCACCACCCCGGCGACGGCGCCGGTGGATCGTTCACCGACGTACGGACCGACTACGGCGCGAGCGCGTCGGTCGTCGCCGAGTACTTTCAGGACAACGACGCGGTCCCCGTCCCGCCGGACAAACACGCGAGCGAGACCGGGAGCGACCTGACGCTGTCGACGGACACGGCGACCGGGCTGTTGTACGGTATCTTGGCCGACACGAAACACCTCACCGTCGGCGCCAGCGAGCCCGACTTCGCGGCGGCCGCGTACCTCTATCCGGGCGTCGATCAGGACCGGCTCGACCGGATCGCGAACCCGGCGGTCGACGCGGAGGTGCTGGAGGTGAAGGCCCGGGCGATCGCCGGCCGTCGCATCGAGGGGTCGTTCGCGGTCGCGGACGTCGGCGGCGTGAACAACGTGGACGCGATCCCGCAGGCCGCGGACGAACTCATCCAGCTGGAAGGAGTCAGCGCGGTCGTGGTGATCGGCGAGCGAGACAAGACCGTCCACCTCTCGGGACGCTCGCGGGACGACCGGGTCCACATGGGTAACGCGATAGCGGCCGTGCTGGACGACGTCGACAACGGGAACGGTGGGGGGCACTCCCGGATGGGCGGCGGTACGATCGAACCGGAGCTCGACCCCACCGGGGAGGAGCCGAAGACCGTCGACCGCGACGCCCTCGCCGACGGGCTGTTCCGGGCGATGGCCGGGGACGTGTGACCGCGATCGACGCGGCGGGCCGGCGGGGCGAGGCGTCCACGCCGGACGTGAGCGTGCGGATTTAAGTTCCGGGCGGCGATCCCTCCGCTATGTACATCGCTGACGCGCTCGACGACGGGTGGCTCGCGCTCGCCGGCGTCGGCGCCGGCTACGGTATCGCGGTCGGACTGGTGTTCCTGCTGGTCTTCGTCGTCCCGTACCTAGCCGTCACGGCGCTGTAGCGGGGCGCTTTCGTCAACGACCGAGAGGTGAAAACAGCGATCGGCGGGTCTCGATCTGTGGTCGTCCGGGTCTCAGGCGAACGCCAGCGAGTCGTCGGCGTTCGTCTCCTCGTCCTGCCGGAGCTTCTCGTGGGCCTCGAGGAAGTCGTCGAGCGTGACCTCCGTGCGGTCGTCGCGGATAGCGAACATCCCGGCCTCAGTACAGATCGCCTTGATGTCGGCGCCGGAGGCGTCCGGTGTCAGCTCGGCGATTTCCGCGAAGTCGACCCCGTCGGCGAGGTTCATGTTGCGGGTGTGGATCTGGAAGATGATCTCGCGGCCCTCGGTCTCCGGCTTGGGAACCTCGATGAGCCGGTCGAAGCGGCCGGGACGGAGGATCGCGGGGTCGAGCATGTCGAAGCGGTTGGTGGCGGCGATGATGCGGACCTCGCCGCGCTCGTCGAAGCCGTCCATCTCGCTGAGTAGCTGCATCATCGTGCGCTGGACCTCAGCGTCGCCCGAAGTCTTCGAGTCCGTCCGCTTCGAGGCGATGGCGTCGATTTCGTCGATGAAGAGGACGGCGGGCTGGTTCTCGCGAGCGACTTCGAACAGGTCCCGGACCAGCTTCGCGCCCTCGCCGATGAACTTGTGTACCAGCTCGGAGCCGGCCATCTTGATGAACGTCGCGTCCGTCTCGTTGGCGACCGCCTTCGCGAGCATCGTCTTTCCGGTGCCCGGCGGGCCGTACAGCAGCACGCCGCTCGGGGGCGTGATGCCCACATCCTCGAACATGTCGGGGTGTTCGAGGGGCATCTCGACCGTCTCGCGGACCTCCGTCATCTGGTCTTCGAGCCCGCCGATGTCGGCGTAGGTGACATCCGGGGAGTGTTCGACCTGCATCACGCGGGCGCGGACGTCGGTCTCCTTCTCCAGCTTCTTGACCACCGAAAGCGAGTTGTTGACCGCGACGCGGTCGTCGGGGTCGAGCTGCTCGCGCAGCTCGTCGGTGATCTCGGTGAGCGCCTCCTGGTTGTTCCCGTGCTGTTTGATCACGGCGCCGTCGGGCGTTATCTCTTGGACCGTCGCCACGAACAGCGGGGACTGCTTCAGCTTCTTGTTCTCGTGAGTGAGCCGCTCGAGCTTCTGCTGGTACTTGTTGTTCTCCGCGTTGGCGTCGAGGAGCTTGTCGCGCATCTCCTCGTTTTGCGACTCGAGGACGTCGAGCCGCTCCTGTAAGGAGTCGATCTTCTCTTGTTTCGACGCCGAGCCCTCGTAAGGCATGTCGACGTCGTCGACCGTATCGCTCATTGTGTTTATTAAAGGGTCTCGCGGATAAGAGGCTTCGGGTGGGGGCACGATGGCGGCCGTACCGCCGGCGAACCACCGAACGACGGCGGTCCGGGTCTACGCTGATTCGCAGGTTTGACGGGAAATAATTCCCAGTAGTAATCAAAATGGATAGTAAATATTATTATCCGGCATGCCAAGGATCGGTATACGAATGAGCACGACCGACGCCGTCACCGCCGACGACGGGACCGCGGACCGCTGGGCGGCCGTTCGCGACCTGCCGCCGAGCGCCAAGCTGGTCGCGAAGGTGTTAGACTACAACGACACGCTGACGCAGAGCGAACTGGCCGAGGAGACGCTGCTCCCGCCCCGGACGGTCCGGTACGCGCTGTCGCGGCTCGAGGAGGAGGACGTCGTCGACTCGCGGTTCTCCTTCACTGACGCCCGCAAGCGGCTGTACTCGCTGGGTATCTGAGCGCGGACCGCCCGATCCGCCGCCGACGCTGACGCCCGGACCGCCCGCGTGCGACGATTTATCGGCGATACCGCGGCAGTCGTCCCGTGGTCTCGACTACCGCCGTCAAGCGCGCGCTGGCCGCGCTCGCGACTCGAACCGACACCGCGAGACGTCCGTACGTCGCCGTGATCGACGAGGCGGACGCCGCGCGATCCGACCTCCGGCGCGCGGCCGGATTCGTCGACGCGATCGGGCTCGACGGGCTGGCGGAAGCGATTGACGCCGCGGACCGCGCGGACGACGACGCCGCCGTCGAGCGGGGGCGCGGCGCGCTCGCCGCGTACCGGTCGTTCCGGCGGGCGGCGGCGGGCGACGCCCCCGGAAACGACCGCGAGGCGAACGCCGGGAGCGACGCCGACCAAGACAGCATCGGCGACCGAGACGGCGGCGCCGAGCGCGATCACTTCCGCTCCGGCCCCGGAATCCCTAAGCCGGACACCGGCCAAGACGCGGACAGATGACACGGGTGATCCACACCGGCGACACCCACATCGGGTACTCGCAGTACCACTCGCCGGTCAGACGCCAGGACTTCCTCGACGCCTTCGAGGCCGTGGTCGACGACGCGGTCGACGGCGGCGTCGACGCGGTCGTCCACGCGGGCGACCTCTTCCACGACCGCCGGCCCGACCTCCAAGACCTGATGGGGACGATTTCCGTCCTCCGTCGGCTCGACGACGCCGGAATCCCCTTCCTCGCAGTCGTCGGTAACCACGAGTCGACGCGGGGCGGCCAGTGGCTCGACCTCTTCGAGCGGCTGGGGCTCGCCACCCGGCTCGGCGACGAGCCGGTCGTCGTGGGCGACACCGCCTTCTACGGCCTCGACCACGTCCCCGTCTCGCGGCGCGACGACCTCGACTACGCCTTCGCCGACCACGACGCCGACTACGCCGCCTTGGTCGCGCACGGTCTCTTCGAGCCGTTCGGCTACGCCGACTGGGACACCGAGACCGTGCTGACGGAGAGCGACGTCGCCTTCGACGCGATGCTCCTCGGCGACAACCACACCCCGGACACCGCCGAGGTCGCAGACACGTGGGTCACGTACCCCGGGTCGACGGAGCGCGCGAGCGCGAGCGAACGCGAGGGCCGCGGCTACAACCTCGTCGTCTTCGACGCCGACACGGCGGGCGGCGACGACCGCGTGGAGATCCGGCGCCGCGCGCTCGACACGCGCCCGTTCGTCTTCGTCTCCGTCGAACTGCGCGAGGGCGAGGGCGAGTCGCGGGTCCGCGAGCGCGTGCGCGAGTTCGACCTCGCGGAGGCGGTCGTCCACGTGGAGATCACCGGGGAGGGTGACCCGGTGACGCCGGCTGCCGTCGAGGAGTTCGCGACCGACGAGGGCGCGCTCATCGCGCGCGTCGTCGACCGGCGCGAGGTCGACGCCGACGGCGAGGTGGACGTGAGCTTCGCCGACCCGGAGGACGCGGTCCGCGACCGACTCGACGAGATGGCGCTCTCGACCGCCGCGCGCGACGTGGAGCGCGCGGTCCGCGAGGACACCGTCTCCGACGCGAACGTCCGCGAGACGGTGAAACGCAGGGTCGAGGAGCGGCTGGACGGAGACGGTGATCTCGACGCGTTCGACGCCGTCGAGGCCGGCGGCGACGGAGCCGAATCGGACGCCGACGGAGACGAATCGGACGGCGGCGGAGCCGAAGCGAACGGCGACGCGTCGGAGCCGACGGAGCCGAACACCGAGCCGGAGGCCGCGGAGCCCGAGGACTCCGACCCGGCGTCGACGGATGGCCAAGTCTCCATGGAGGACTACCTGTGAAGTTCGACCGCGTCCGCCTCGCGAACTTCAAGCCGTACGGCGACGCCGACCTGCGGCTGACCGAGGGCGTCACCGTGATCCACGGGCTCAACGGCAGCGGGAAGTCGTCGCTGCTTGAGGCCTGCTTCTTCGCGCTGTACGGGTCGAAGGCGCTCGACGGGACCCTCGGAGACGTCATCACGAACGGCGAGGAGGAGACGGAGGTCGAACTGTGGTTCACCCACGACGGCGTCTCCTACCGGGTCGAGCGGCGACTCAAATCGTACGACGGTCGGATCGACCACAAGTGTACGCTCGAGTCGACCGACGGGAGCGACGTGGCCCGCGACGGCGCGCGCGCCGTCCGCGAGTTCGTCACCGAACTGCTGCGCATGGACGCCGAGGCGTTCGTCAACTGCGCGTACGTCCGGCAGGGCGAGGTGAACAAGCTGATCAACGCGACGCCCCGGGAGCGGCAGGACACGATCGACGACCTCCTCCAGCTCGGGAAGCTGGAGGAGTACCGCGAGCGCGCCGGTGACGCCCGGCTCGGCGTCGAGGACGTGCTGGAGAACCGCCGCGGGCGGCTCGACCAGCTCGACGAGCAGATCGCCGCGAAGGAGGACCGCGACCTCCACGCGCGGCTCAACGAGCTTGAGGGCGAGCTCGGCGACGTCACCGACGACATCGACCGGTACGAGGCCCAGCGGGAGCAGGCGAAGGAGACGCGCGACGCGGCCGCGGAGACGCTGGAGACCCACGCGGAAAAGCGGGAGGAGCTGGAGTCGGTCGAGGCCGAGATCGACGAGATCGAGGCCGCGATCCGCGAGGCCGAGCGCGATCGCGACGACCACCGCGACGCGATCGGCGAGGCCCGCGAGCGGATCGCCGAGGTCGAGGCCGCGATCGACGACCGACTCGACGACGCCGGCCTCGACGCGCCGACCGAGGCGGCCGTCGCGAACCGGCGCGCGGAACTCGACGACCGTGAGGAATCGGTCCGCACGGACCTCGACGACGCGCGGGTGAACGCCGAGGGGCTGCGGAACCAAGCGACGAACCTCGCCGGGAAGGCCGACGACCGCACCGAGCGCGCGGAGGAGATCGAGTCCGAGGCCGACGACCTTGACGACGAGGCCGAGACGGCGGCGGAGGAGGCGGCGGAGCGCGAGTCGTCGATCGGGACGCTCCGCGAGGAGGCGGCGGAGCTCCGCGAACGGTTCGCGGCCGCCGACGTCGACCGCGACGGCGTCGCCGACGAGCGCGAGACGCTGCGCGACGAGCGGGGAGAAATCCGCGAGCGAATCGCCGAGCTGTCGGCGGAGCTGAAGAACGCCCGCGAGCGCGTCGAGGAGGCGGAGGCGCTGCTCGCGGCCGGGAAGTGCCCGGAGTGCGGCCAGTCGGTCGAGGACTCGCCGCACGCGAGCGGGATCGACGAGGATCGCGAGCGAGTGGCGGAGCTCGAATCCGAGCTGGAGGCCGCCCGCGAGCGCGAGGGCGACCTCGACGAGCAGGTCGCGGAGTTGGACGAGCTCGCGAGCGCGGCGGACAGACTCGACGAGATCGACGAGCGGATCGCGACCCTCGAAGAGCGCGCCGAGGAGAAGCGCGCGGCGGCGGAGCGGAAGCGCGAGCAGGCCGCGGAGAAACGCGAGCGCGCCGCCGAGCTCCGCGCTGAGGCCGAGGACACGCGTGAGGTCGCCGCGGAGAAGCGCGAGGAGGCGGAGGCCGCCGCGGCGCGCGTCGAGGAACTCGAAGCCGATCTGGAGGCGGTCGCGGACGCCCGTGAGGCGGTGACGGCGGTCGAGGAGCGCCTGTCGGCGATCGCGGACGCCGAAGACGAGATCGAGCGGCGCCGCGAGAAGCGCGAGAACCTGGCGGAGGTGAACGACGAGCGGCGCGACCGACTGGCGGACAAGCGCGAGCGGCGCGACGAGCTCGCCGACGCCGTCGACGAGTCCGCCGTCGAGACGGCGAAAGAGCGGAAGGAAGAGGCGGTGGAGTACCTCGAGAGGGTCGCCGGCGAGCTCGAGCGACTCGACGAGCGGAGAGAGGAGCTTCAGAACGCGATCGGCGGAGTGAAAGGCGACATCCGCGAGCTAGAGGGGCTCCGGGAGGAGCGCGAAGCGCTCGGCGATCGGGTGGACGCGCTCGAGACGCTCCACGAAGAGACGAGCGAGCTGGAGACGATGTACGGCGACCTGCGGGCGGAGCTCCGCCAGCGCAACGTCACCGAGCTGGAGCGCACGCTCAACGAGACGTTCGAGCTCGTCTACGGGAACGACGCCTACTCGCACATCGAGCTCGACGGCGAGTACGTCCTCACCGTCTACCAGAAGGACGGCGAGCCGCTCGACCCCGAGCAGCTCTCCGGCGGGGAGCGCGCCCTCTTCAACCTCTCGCTGCGCTGCGCGATCTACCGGCTGCTCTCGGAGGGGATCGAGGGCGCGGCGCCGACGCCGCCGCTCATCCTCGACGAGCCGACGGTGTTCCTCGACTCCGGGCACGTCTCGCGGCTCGTCCGGCTGGTCGAGGAGATGCGCGGGTTCGGCGTGCGCCAGATCGTCATCGTGAGCCACGACGACGAGCTGGTGGGCGCGGCCGACGAGCTGGTCACCGTCGAGAAGGACCCGCGCTCGAACCGCTCGACCGTCCGCCGGGAGGACGCGGCGGAGCTCGACGTCGCGTCGCTCGCGGACGACTGAGCGTCACCGCCGCTTCACCGGGTCCTTTTATAAATATCAGACGGCGGCAGGAACGGTAGAAGCCCGCGGCGACGCCGCCGCTGAGAGGGACGGCGGCGACGGCTCGCACCTCCACGTCGGCGCGTGCCTGCGAGCGGCCGCCACCGGCGGCCGCGAGGAGCACGCGCGAGGGAGTCGGGCGCTCCGAGGGCGACCGAAGGGAGCCCGAAGGACGCGCCCGACGAGGCTGGGGAGGCGTGAGGTGCCGTGCGGTCGCGGTCGGGTGGGGCTCAAATGGGCAGCCTCGCGGCCGGGGCTTTGAGCTGTTCGCCGTCGATCTAGATCAACAATTTATAAGCGAACAGCCGCAGCCGGCCGCAGATCGCGGTTATATGTGAGATATCAGTCGCCGTCGCCCTCACCAACCTCGTCGCCCTCGTCCGCCGACCCGTCCCGCAACAGCCCCAGCGCCTCGGCCGCGACCGGGGTCGCCTCGTAGCCGCGTCGCCCCGCGACCTCGGCCTCGTCGACCAGTCCCGCCGCACGGAACTCCGTGAGCGTCCCGTGAAGGTCGGACTCGCACATGTCGGCCGCGTCGAGGAGGTCGATCGCGGCGATCGGTCCCTCGTCGGCGACCACGGCGAGCAGGCCGAGCGAGCGGTCGTCGCGGACCGCCCCGAGCGTCCGGCGGACCGGCTCCGGCACGCCCGAAGCGGCGGTCGCGAGCGGCGACTCGCCGTCGACGACGCTGAGCTCCTCGTTGTCGACGTACCGCTCCGCGCCGGTCGCGGGGTCGCGCACGCGACTCGACTCGGCGGATCGCTTCACGAGGAGGTACGTCTCGCCGTCGCCGTCGCGGACCGTCTGCATGGTCGAACCAGCGCCCCGTCGGACATTACGCTTCCGGGGGATCAGCGGTGGAGTCGGCATCAGTGTCGTCGGCCTCTTCGGGGGGATCCGACTCCGACTCGTCGGCCTCGCCCTGCGAGCGCCGCCACGACCGGTACGTCTGGTACGTTCGGACCCCGGCGAGGAGACCGGCGACGAGCAGCGCCGGGCCGGCCCGCGACCACCCCTCGAAGAACCACACCATGGGGCCGAGCGCGACGAGGAGGACGGCGGCGTTGGCGTAGACGACGGCGACGACGAACGCGCGGAGGGTCCCCTGGTCGACGTCGCTCGCCCCCTCGAAGTCACCGCCGTCGTCGAACGTCTTCACCGACGGGGCTTTGGGGATGTCGGGCGTCATCTCCCGCTCGGCGTCGGAGCTCTCGCCGACGGAGATCTCGCCCTCGTCGTCCTCGTCGAGGCTGAACACGCCCGCACCTACGCCGGGCCGGGGCAAAGAGGTTCCGTCCGGGCGACGCCGCGGCTACGGGAGGAGACGGACGGAGCGCGCGGGGTCGGCGGGCCGGTCAGAGCGCGTCGGCGAGCCGCACCGTTCGGCTCGCTTCGACCCAGGCGAGGGGGTTCGTCGCGTCGAAAAGCACCACGTTCCCGTCGTCCTCGTACACCTCCACCTCGGCGTCGACCGCGTCGGAGTCGGCCGGGCGAGCCGCCTGGGGTCCGGAACGTGGGTCCGAAGACATGGGTCGTGGTAAGAAGTCACACAATATATGCCTTTCCGTGGCGGGATACCTCGCCGCACCCGAAAGCCGTGTTTTTTAGCCGGGTGACGCCGAAGGACGGATATGACTCAGTCGGGGCTGTCGGACTTCTCGTCGGCCGGGGACGCGGACGGCGAGGCCGACGGCGACACGGACACCGAACGGGAGGAGCTGGCCGCGCAGGAGGCGGCCGTCGTCGCCGGGGGCGGACGGGGCCACGTGAACGACGTGGTCGACGTGGACGAGGCGAAGTTCCCGGAGTCGACGGGGACCGTCGAACTGATGATCACCCAGATCGACTACGCCGTCGAGGGGTACGGCAGCGACGAGTACCCGGTCGTCCACGTGTTCGGCCGGCGACCGGCGGAACACGTCGAGGACGCCGACCACGACGTGGTCGAACACCTCCGCGTGCTGGGCGTCGAGCCGTACTTCTACGTCCCGACGGCCGACCTCGACCGCGACCCCGTCGAGGAGTACGACGTGGTGATCGGGACGCGCGAGGCGGGCCCCGACGGC
Organism: Halorubrum sp. C191; assembly: GCF_002727095.1. Lineage (NCBI taxonomy): Archaea > Methanobacteriati > Methanobacteriota > Halobacteria > Halobacteriales > Haloferacaceae > Halorubrum > Halorubrum sp. C191. The sequence continues at coordinate 41,958 of NZ_NHNZ01000085.1, forward strand.
GAGCCCTACGAGAGCATCCGCGGCGAGCCGCTCACCCGGATCGTCACCCGGACCCCGCGCGACGTGGGGAACATCCGCGACGACTTCGCGACCAGCTTCGAGGCGGACATCCTCTTCCCGAACCGCTTCCTGATCGACAACGGGATCAACGGCGGCATCCGCGTCGAGGAGCGGCGCCTCGACGACGGGGAAGAGACGATTCAGGTCCACGAGGGGCACCTCGAACCGGCCGAGGTCGACGCCGACCTGCGCGTGAACACCTTCGATATCGAGGTGGACGACCGCCGCGGCTTCCCCGAGGACGGCGAGGAGCCGATCATCTGTCTCACCAGCCACGACTCCTACGAGGACGAGTACGTCGTCTGGCTGTACGACGCGCCGGAGGCCGAGATTCCCCCGCCGGAAGACCTCCCGGAGTACGAGGGGATCGTCGGCGACGGCGCAGAGGTCGACTTCAGGGTCCGCACGTTCGACGAGGAGGCCGCGATGCTCGACGCGTTCGTCGAGTACATTGACGACACCGACCCGGACCTCCTGACCGGGTGGAACTTCGAGGACTTCGACGCGCCGTACGTCCTCGACCGGCTGGAGGTGCTCGACGACGGGAGCGAGTACGACCTCGACGTCGACCGGCTCTCCCGGATTGGCGAGGTGTGGCGCTCCGGCTGGGGCGGCCCGGACGTGAAGGGGCGGGTCGTCTTCGACCTGCTGTACGCCTACAAACGCACGATGTTCACCGAGCTGGAGTCGTACCGCCTCGACGCGGTCGGCGAGCGCGAGCTCGGCGTCGGTAAGGAGCGCTACACGGGCGACATCGGCGACCTCTGGGAGCAGGACCCCGAGCGCTTACTGGAGTACAGCATCCGCGACGTGGAGCTGTGCGTGGAGATCGACCGCAAGCAGGACGTGATCGCGTTCTGGGACGAGGTGCGCACCTTCGTCGGCTGTAAGATCGAGGACGCGCCGACGCCGGGCGACACCGTCGACATGTACGTCCTCCACAAGGCGTTCGGGAAGTTCGCGCTCCCGACGAAGGGCCAACAGGAGTCGGAGGAGTTCGAGGGCGGGGCCGTCTTCGACCCGATCACGGGCGTCAAGGAGATGGTGACGGTCCAGGACCTGAAGAGCCTCTACCCGATGTGTATGGTGACGATCAACGCCGGCCCGGAGACGAAGGTCGACCCCGACGAGTACGGCGGCGAGACGTACGTCGCGCCCAACGGGACCCACTTCCGGAAGGAGCCGGACGGGATCATGCGCGAGATGGTCGACGAGCTGCTCTCCGAGCGCGAGGAGAAGAAGGCGCTCCGGAACGACCACGACCCGGGCACCGAGCCGTACGAGCAGTACGACCGGCAGCAGGGAGCTGTCAAGGTTATTATGAACTCGTTATATGGGGTTACGGGATGGGATCGGTTCCGCCTCTACGACAAAGAGGGCGCGGCAGCCGTTACTGCGACCGGTCGCGAGGTCATCGACTTCACGGAGGAGGCGGCAGAAGAGCTTAATTATCAGGTAGCTTATGGTGACACCGACTCGGTTATGTTGTCTCTTTCTGATATGTCTGAGCGGGAGGCGATCGAGACCTCCTTCGAGATAGAGGATCACATCAACGAGCGCTACGACGACTTCGCGCGCGACGAGCTCAACGCCGACGAGCACCGCTTCGAGATCGAGTTCGAGAAGCTCTACCGGCGCTTCTTCCAGGCGGGGAAGAAGAAGCGGTACGCGGGCCACATCGTCTGGAAGGAGGGGAAAGAGGTCGACGACATCGACATCACCGGCTTCGAGTACAAGCGCTCGGACATCGCCGGGATCACGAAGGAGGTCCAACAGAACGTCATCGAGACGATCGTCACCGGCGACGACATCGACGAGGACATGGAGGAGGTGAAGTCGTACCTCGAAGGCGTCATCGCGCGGGTGCTCGACGGCGACGTGGACCTCGACGAGATCGGGATCCCCGGCGGGATCGGCAAGCAGCTCGACGCCTACGACACGCCGACCGCGCAGGTCCGCGGCGCGAAGTACGCCAACCGCATGCTCGGGACGAACTTCGGGAGCGGGTCGAAGCCGAAGCGGCTGTACATCGAGAAGGTCCACCCGGACTTCTGGACGCGAATGGAGGAGGAGGAAGGGCTCGACCCCCAGCGCGACCCCCTGTACGGGGAGTTCAAGCGCGACCCGGACGTGATCTGCTTCGAGTACGCCGATCAGGTGCCCGAGGAGTTCGAGGTCGACTGGGAGAAGATGCTGGACAAGACGCTCAAGGGGCCGATAGAGCGCGTGATCGAGGCGCTCGGGATGTCGTGGGAGGAGGTGAAGACGGGGCAAGAACAGACCGGACTCGGCTCGTTCATGTGACTGCCGACGAGCGCGAACGCGCTCTCTGGAAAGCACTTTTCGATTGCTAGAAAATTTCTTGGTCGATATGCGATTTTTGACGGGGAGATGCGTAACCATTAACCCCCTCAACCCCCACCATCGATGTACGAGGCACGAGAATACATATGGCTACTCTCGAAATCAACGATCTTCACGCACGAGTGGCGGAAGAGGGCGGCGAACGCATCCTTCTCGGCGTCGATCTGACCGTCGAGTCGGGCGACATCCACGCGCTGATGGGACCGAACGGCTCGGGGAAGTCGACGCTCGCGAAAGTGATCGCCGGCCACCCCGCCTACGAGGTCACCGGCGGTGAGATTCTGCTCCACCTCGACGAGGCCGACGTCGCCGACGTGGACGTCGACCTCGACGACGAGGACTATCACTGGGAGCTCTTGGAGCTGGAGCCGAACGAGCGCGCCGCGCTCGGCATCTTCCTCGGCTTCCAGTACCCCGCGGAGATCGAGGGCGTCACGATGACGAACTTCCTCCGACAGGCGCTCAACGCGAAGGCGGACGAGCGCGAGGAGCTGTTCGAAGACGAGGAGGAGGAGGCCGCCGAGGCCGAGGCCGAGGACGACGACGAGGGGTACGAGACCTCCCCGATGGAGGGCCCCGCCGACGACGGCGAGATCGGCGTCGCCGAGTTCCAGGAGATTCTCTCCGAGAAGATGGAGCTCCTCGACATGGACGAGAAGTTCATGCAGCGCTACCTCAACGCCGGGTTCTCCGGCGGCGAGAAGAAGCAGAACGAGGTCCTCCAGGCCGCGATGCTGGAGCCGAGCGTCGCCGTGCTCGACGAGATCGACTCGGGGCTCGACATCGACCGCCTGAAAGACGTCTCGAAGGGGATCAACGCGCTCCGCGACGAGCAGGGCACGGGCGTCCTCCAGATCACGCACTACCAGCGCATCCTCGACTACGTCGAGCCCGACCACGTCCACGTCATGCTCGACGGGGAAGTCGTCAAGAGCGGCGGCGCGGAGCTCGCCGAGAAGCTCGAGGACGAGGGGTACGACTGGGTCCGCGAAGACGCCTACGAGGCGGCGTAACCGAATGTGGGCACGCGACACACGTAAACACGGGAATCAGTAACAATACACTATGAGTTCACAACAGGACGACCTCAAGGAGACAGACACCGAGGCTCGCTTCGAGTTCAAGAAGGAGGAGAAGTCCGCCTTCCAGACCGAGAAGGGTCTCACCGAGGAGACGGTCCGCGTCATCTCGGAGGACAAGGACGAACCGGAGTGGATGCTGGAGCGACGCCTGCGCGCGCTCGAGCAGTTCCAAGAGATGCCGATGCCGACCGACTGGCCCGGCCAGCCGGACCTCTCCGAGATCGACATCGACGAGATCGTACCGTACATCCGCCCGGACATCGAGGCCCGCGGCGGCGCCGAGAGCTGGGAAGACCTCCCCGAGGAGATCCAGGACACGTTCGACAAGCTGGGCATCCCGGAGGCGGAGAAGAACGCGCTCTCGGGCGTCGGCGCGCAGTACGAGTCCGAGATCGTCTACCAGAACATGCAGGAGCGGTGGGAGGAGAAGGGCGTCATCTTCTGTGACATGGACAAGGCCGTCCAGGAGCACGAAGAACTCGTCCGCGAGCACTTCATGACGAAGTGCGTCCCCCCGAGCGACAACAAGTTCGCGGCGCTTCACGGCGCCATCTGGTCGGGCGGCTCGTTCGTCTACATCCCCGAAAACACCACCGTGGAGATGCCGGTCCAGGCGTACTTCCGGATGAACTCCGAGGGGATGGGTCAGTTCGAGCACACGCTCATCATCGCCGAGGAGGGCTCCGAGGTCCACTACATCGAGGGCTGTTCCGCGCCGAAGTACTCGGCGTTCAACCTCCACTCGGGCGGCGTCGAAGTGTTCGTGGGCGANNCTGAAGGGCCGCGGTGCCTCCGACAACCACATCACCATCGCCTTCGCGGGCGAGGGCCAGGACATCGACACCGGCGCGAAGGTGTACCACAACGCGCCCGAGACCAAGTCGACCGTCGAGTCGAAGTCGATCGCGAAGGACGGCGGCCGCACCAACTACCGCGGGCTCGTCCACATCGCGGACGGCGCGGAGAACTCCTCGACGGCCGTCGAGTGCGACGCGCTGATGTTCGACAACGAGTCGACGTCGGATACGATGCCGTACATGGAGATCAACGAGTCGAAGGTCGACGTCGCCCACGAGGCGACCGTCGGGAAGATCGGCGACGAGGACATCTTCTACCTCCAGTCGCGCGGGCTCGACGACGACGACGCCAAACAGATGATCGTCTCCGGGTTCATCGAGCCGATCACGGAGGAACTGCCGATCGAGTACGCCGTCGAGCTGAACCGCCTCGTCGAACTCGAGATGGAGGGCTCGCTCGGATAACATGAGCACGCAAGCAATCGAGAGCCTCTCGGAGGACACGGTACGACGCATCGCCGACGAACGCAACGAGCCCGAGTGGCTCTTGGAGACCCGTCTGAACGCGCTGGCCGCGCTGGAGACCGCGGAGCTGCCCGATGTCATCCAGACGCCGGGCCGCCGCTGGACCGACCTCGAGGCGCTGGACTTCGAGTCGCTCGTCGACCCGCTGAACCAGGCGGACGAGACCGAGCGGACCGCGGGCGACGACGAGGTCGTCGTGCTGCCGTTCACCGAGGCGCTCGCCGAGTACGGCGACGTCATCGAGGCGAACTTCGGCTCCGTCCTCGACCCCGAACACAACTATCTCACGGCGCTTTCGGTCGCGCTGTTCACCACCGGTACGTTCGTCTACGTCCCCGAGGGCGTCGACGTCGAGGACGTGACGGTGCGCGCGGAGATGAACTCCCGTTCGCTGTTCAGCCAGACGCTCGTCGTCGCCGAGGAGTCGTCGTCGGTGACGATCCTCGAGTCGATCACGTCGGGCGACGCCGACGTGAGCGGCGACCGGTACTTCTCGAACCTCGTCGAGGTCGTCGCGGGCGAGAACTCGAACGTCCAGTTCGGCTCGCTCCAGAACCTTGACGACGACGCCTACACCTACTCGCTGAAGCGCGGCGTGACCGACACGTACGCGACGGTCGACTGGATCGAGAGCAACTTCGGCTCGAAGCTCACCCGCTCCGACATCGAAACCGAGCTCGAGGGCGACGGCTCCGAGAGCCAGATCGTCGGGACGTTCTTCGGCACGGACGACCAGCACTTCGACATCAACGCCCGCGTGTGGCACCAGGCGGAGCAGACGACCGCCGACCTCGTCACCCGCGGCGTGCTCGACGACGTGGCGCGCTCCGTCTACGAGGGCGTTCAGGACGTCGGCGAGGACGCGTGGAACACCTCCAGCTACCAGCGCGAAAACACGCTGATGCTGTCGGACGACGCCGAGGCCGACGCGTCGCCGAAGCTGATCATCCACAACCACGACACCGAGGCGTCCCACTCCGCGACGGTCGGACAGGTCGACGCCGAGGACCTGTTCTACCTCGAGAGCCGCTCGATCGACTCGCGGACGGCCCGGAACATGCTCGTCGAGGGCTTCTTCGTGCCCGTCCTAGAGGAAATCGCGGTCGACGAGTTCCGCGACGACGTCGAGGAGCTCGTCTTCGAGCGGCTCCAGTAAGCCGCCGGCGCCGAACGGATTTTTTCAGCCCCGCCCGGAGTCCCGGAGCGACCGGCGAGCGAGGGGAACCGCTTAAGACCGACGACGCCCGAGTTGTTCGTATGCGAACCCGCGTATCGTGCCGTCTCGGGTGGTCGCGGTGAGCGTGAGCCAGCGGGTCGCCTCCGACGACCAACTCGCGCGGCTGCTCCAGATCGGAATCGTGCTGGAGGAGGTCGTCGAAGCGCGAGCGCATCGCCACTACCAGCAGTTGGACGCCGAACTCGACGCGGAGGTGGAGACGCTCCTCGCGGACGCGGCCGAGGAGTCGGCGGACCACCGCGAGCGGCTGGAGTCGCTCATCGACGGGCTCGGTGTCGACAGCGTCCCGTTCGACGAGATCGAGTCGCTCGTCGACGCCCGCTACGGGCGGACGCGGCCGGAGGACTTCGACGACGTGCTGTACGACCAGCTGTGCAACGAGGAGACGGCGTACAAGTTCTACGACGACCTCATCGAGGCGATCGAGGGGTCCGACGGGTCGTTCTCGGTCGACCGTGAGGAGCTGATCGCGACCCTGGCGGCGATCCGCGACGAGGAGGCCGAGGGCGTACGCGAGGTCACGGAGGTCATGGAGCGCCGATGAACCGGACAGACGAGTCGCCGACGAGCGCCGACGGAGGACAGCCGTGAACACCGCAGATCAGTACCTCAAGACGATATACGTCGTACAGGACAGCGAAGACGGACCCGCCTCGACCGGGTCGATCGCCGATGCGCTCGGCGTCAGCCCGGCCAGCGCCAACGAGATGATCGGCAAGCTCGAAGAGCGCGGGCTCGCCGAACACGAGAAGTACAAGGGCGTCAAGCTGACCGACGACGGCATCGTCCGGGCCAGGGACGCCCTCCAGACCTACTGTATCATCGAGCGGTTCCTCGCGAACGTCCTCGCGGTCGAGGACTATCAGGCCGAGGCCCGGGAGCTCGAGGCCGTCATCGACGACACGGTCGCCGAGCGGCTCGACACGATCATCGACCGGCAGCCGGAGTGTCCGGACTGCTTCGACCCGGAGTCCGACGCCTGCGCGTGTTTGGAGATCGCGCCGGGGCCGGTCGAGCCGGAACAGCAGTAAAACGGCCGCAGAAACTTCTTCAGAGGTCCTTAGACTCCGGTCGAGTACCGCAGGATACCGGCGATGCCGCCGAACGCGTCGAGCAGCTGTTCGCCCTTCTCGAAGTCCGTGGAGATGAACTTCGTGTCCGTCCCGCGCTGTTCGGCGATGGCCATCAGGTGTTCGATGATGTCCTCTCGCTCCTCGACCTCGGCCGCCTCGCCGCACTCGCTACATTCGTGGTCCGGCGTCGAGTGGCGGGCGTCGACAACCTCGTACTCCTCGTGGCCGTCGGGGCACTCGTAGACGACGACGTCGGAGCGAAGGTCCTCGGAGATGAGCAGGCGGTCCACCGATCCCATGATCAGGTTGCGGCGGGTCTGCTCGAACCCGTAGGTCGCCTCCTGCCCGGTGTTGAGCTTCTCGAAGAACTCTTCCATGTTGCGTTTGTCCTCGACGATCTCCTGGTCGGCGAGCGCCTCGCTGGCGTTGTCGACGAGGTCTTTCAGGCCGGACTCATCGGTGTAGGCCACGTCGAACTTGCCGAGCACCTTGTCCTGAAGCTCGTGGTGGAGGTAGTCGCCGTCGAGGAACTCGTCTTTGGTCGGCGAGGGACCGCCGACGAGGATGCCGTCGAGCTCGTGGCGCTTGTCGACGAACAGGTCGTTGGCCATCCCAGCGACCTCCTGATAGAAGTTGTCGATCGCTTCGAGGCGCAGGCGGGCGAATCGCTGTGCGGACTGACCCCCCTTCCGCTGTTTGCCGGGGACGAGCGAGGAGGCGGACTTGACCGCCTCGACGCGTTTCCCCTTCAGCCAGCCGACGTTCGCCTCGCGGCGGTCCAAGACGATGAGCCCGAACAGCCCGGAGTCCTCGAGCATGTGTTCGAGCGGCTCGGTGAGGAACTCCGAGTCGCAGTGGTAGCGGAACGACTCGACGGGCTGCGGGGGCGACTCCAGCGTCCGGGTGACCATGTCGGTCTGGCCGCCGCCGCTGTCGATGGCGCCCGAGAATATCACGATCCCGTTGTCCGGCGGGAAGGTGTCGTAGTAGCGCAGCCGGTCCTTGATCGACGTCAACGCGTCCTGAACGGCCGTCCGCGTCTGCTTGGACTTGATGTTGGACGCCTCGCTGTGCTCTTGGGTGACGTGCGCCACCACGTCGGAGATCTGCCTGTCCTCGGGGATGTAGATGGTGACGAGCTGGGTGCCGGAGCCATCGTACTCCTTGAGTTCCTCGATGACCTTGCGGAACTCGTACTTCCGGCGGTCCGCGTTCGCCTCCTGTGCGTCGCTACTCATTACTCCGAATACGGTCGCGTGCGTGTAAGTAATCTTTGACCTGTCGATACGGGCGGAAGCGTCCGTCTCGGCCGCGTTTGGCGGTGGATCGCTCGGAGCCCCGCTCCGGGCGACGGAGGGCGGGATACCCTCGATTTACATCGACTCCGGCGCCTCGACGCCCAGCACGTCGAGCGCGTTCGCCATCGTGTGCTTCGCGGCCGCGACGAGCGCGAGCCGGGCGTCCCGCAGGGCCTCGGTCTCGGCGGTCACGACGGGGCACTCGCGGTAGAAGGCGTTGTACGCGTCCGCGAACTCGCGGGTGAACGTCGCGATCGTGTGCGGCTCCAAGTCGTCCGCGGCGGCCTCGATTGCGGCGGGGAAGCGCGCGACCTCGCGGAGGAGCTCGCGGGCCGCGTCGGTTTCGAGCGCGCCCGCGTCGACGTCCAAGGCGTCGGGGTCGACCTCGCCGTCGGCGTCCGCCGTCACGCCCGGCACGTCGATCCCGGCGGCGGCCGCCTCGCCGAGGATGCCGGCGCAGCGCGCGTGGACGTACTGGACGAACGGCGCCGACTGCGCCTCGAAGTCGAGCGCGTCCTCCCACTCGAAGGTGATCGCCTTCGCGGGCTGTTTGGAGACGATGTCGTACCGGACCGCGCCGATCCCGACCTGGTGGGCGATGCGCTCGACATCCTCGTCGGTGAGGTCGTCGTCGCGGATGCGGTCGTCCATGCGCGACTCGACGGCGTCGCGAGCGCGGTCGATCGCCTCGTCCAGCAGGTCGTCGAGCATCACGCCGGTCCCCCGCCGGGTCGACATCTTCCCCTCGGGCAGGTTGACGTACGAGTAGATGACGTGGCCGAGGCGGTCGGTGTCGTTGCCGAGCAGTTCGAGGGTCGCGTCGAGCTGGTCGGCCTGGAGCTTGTGGTCCTCGCCGAGGACGGTGACGGCGCGGTCGTAGTTCGCGAACTTCCACTCGTGGTGCGCCAGGTCGCGGGTTGTGTAGAGGCTCGTGTCGTCCGAGCGGAGGAAGACGAGGTTCTTGTCGATCCCCCACTCGTCGAGCTCCAGCTGCCAGGCGTCCTCCTCGTAGACGGCGTGGTCGGTCTCTTTCAGCCGGCCCGCGATGTCGTCGGTGGATCCGTCGCGCATGAACCGCGTCTCCTTGACGAACTCGTCGAACTCCGCGGGGAGGCGGCCGAGGCACGCCTTCATTCCACCGAGGACGGCGTCGACGACCTCGCCGACGCGCTCGTACGTCTCCTCGTCGCCCGCCTCGAGCCCCTGGAGGATCGACTGGATCTCCGCCTCCGCGGCCTCGACCGCGTCGTCGTCCGCCTCCTCTAAGAAGGCGTTCCCCTTCCGGTAGTAGCGCACGAGGTCGTACTCGGCGCGGTCGCGGGCGGGCTCCGCGTCGAGGTCCGGCTCGTCGAACCGCTCGTACGCCCAGGTGAACACCGCCATCTGCCGGCCCGCGTCGTTGACGTAGTAGTGGCGGTCCACGTCGTAGCCGGCGTACGCGAGGAGGTTCGCGACCGCGTCGCCGACGATGGGGTTGCGCGCGCGGCCGACGTGGACGGGGCCGGTCGGGTTCGCGCTGGTGTGTTCGACCACGACGCTCGTGTCGCGGTCGGGGAGCGCGCCGTAGTCGGCGTCGACCGCGGCCGCGTCGAGCGTGTCGGCGAGGTAGCGCTCGTTCGCGTGGAAGTTGACGTACGGCCCCGCGGTGTCGACGCTCGCGACGTAGTCCGCGTTCCCGACCGACACCGCCTCGGCGACAGTCGCCGCGACGTTCGGCGGCGCGTCGCCGACCTCGCCCGCGAGTCGGAAGGCGACGCTGGAGGCGAGCGTCGCGTCCATGTCGTCGGGCGGGCGTTCGATGCCGAGGTCGTCGGTCGGGAGGTCGAGCGAGTCGAGCGCGTCCGCGAGCGCCGCCTCGACTTCCGACCGGAACTGCCGGAACATACCGTCCGTTCGACGGGCGGGTTAAAAGGCCCTTCCGAAGCGGCGCGGCGGGCGGAGACGCGGATCGAACCGCGAGCGACACCGCCACGGGAAACCCACCGGGTTGTGCGCAACAGCCGTCCGTATCGCTCCGTTGACGCCGCCGCCTCCGGTCGGTTATCGGGACAGCTTCGGCAGTCGAGCGATCCGGTCGGCGTTCGGGACCCCCTTCGGTTCGCCTGCGGCGGGACTGAAGCGCCTCCGCGGTCCGCACCCGACCGGCGGAGTTCGTCGGAGGGGATCGCGCTACTCCACGATCTCGTCGATCAGCTCGCGCGCACTGCGCCGAACCGCCGCGTCGCTCTCGACCGACGGCTCCCACCCGAGGGCGGCGAGCTTCTCGATCGACAGCCGCATCTTCGGTACGTCGCCGGTCCAGCCGCGGTCGCCGCCGGTGTAGGCGTACTCCGGGTCGACGCCGAGCTCCTCGCTCACGATGTCGGCGATGTCGGTGACGGAGGTCGTCGTCCGCGTCCCGAGGTTGTAGACGTTGTACGCGGCGTCTGCGTTCTCGACCACGTGCCGGATGGCGTCGACACACTCCGAGACGTGCATGTACGACTTCTCCTGCCGGCCGTCGCCGAGGATCTCCAGTTCGGTCGGATCCTCGGCTAACTTCTCGATGAAGTCGGGGATCACGTTGCCGCGCTGGCGCGGGCCGACGATGTTCGCGAACCGGAACACCCACGACCGGACGCCGTAGGAGTGCGCGAACGTCGATATCAGCGCCTCGTCCGCGAGCTTCGCGGAGCCGTACATCGAGATCGGTTCGAGGGGGGCGTAGTCCTCGGGGGTCGGTCGCGGCGCCTCGCCGTACACCGTCGAGGAGGAGGTGAACGCGAAGCGGTCGACGCCGACCTCGCGCATGCGCTCCAAGACGTTGTACGTCATCTCCGTGTTCTCCTCGAACAGCGCGCGGTCGTCGTCGTAGTTCGTGTCGGTGTACGCCGCGAAGTGGAAGACGACATCGAGGTCGTTGGTGACGACGCGCGCCACGTCGTCGGGGTCGGTCATGTCCGCTTCGACGAACGCCGCGCCCTCGGGGACGCGGTCGCGGGTCCCCTTCGAGAGGTCGTCGGCGACGCGGACGGTCGCGCCGCGGTCGAGCAGGTCGGCCGCGAGGTGGCTTCCGACGAGACCGGCGCCGCCGGTGACGAGGACGCGCGAATCGGCGAGGTCCATATCGGCCCGTCGGCGGTCGCGGATAAGTAGGTGTGGAATCGCGACGAGCGGGGTCGACACGGAGGCGAGGCGAACGGAACCGGGTCACGTCCGTGTCGGTCGAAGCGCCGGCCGCACCGATCCGAGCGCAGACCGCGCCGATCCGATCGTCGCCGACGGCGAGTGCCGCCGAGCAGAGCGCCGGCGACGCCGTAGGGGCGGCTGTGTCAGAGCGTGGTCAGAGGTTCTCGAACGCCTCGTCGACCATCTCGCCGGTGTCGGCGATGATGCCGGCCATCTCGTCGTCGTCGGGCGCCATGCCCGCGAGGCGAGCGAGGCGCATGATAGAGACGTGATAGACGCGCTGCGTCCCGGGCGCTTCCTCCCAGACGACGACGTTACACGGCATGAGCGCGCCGAGCTTGTTGTCGGTCGCGTCGAGCGCCCGGTCGGCGACAGCCGGGTTACACGCGCCGAGCACGTAGTAGGGGTCGCGACCCGCGTCGACCTTCTCGTTGAGCATCTCGGACGGCGAGAACTCGACCGGGACGCCGAATCCGGCGTCGGTGAACACCTCGCGGACATGTTCGATCGCCTCCTCGTGGCCCATCTCAAGGGTGGCCTGCTCTTCGCCGATGTCGTCCGGGTCGATCTGCGTCGGGTCGATCGGAAGCGTCATTCGTGTATCGTCTTGGGCCTACGTAACAAAGGCTCTTCGGATGTCCTACCGAGAGAGCGGAGCAGCCGTGAACTGAACCGGACTGTCGCCGACTCGACTATAGTAGTATTGTACTAATTAGGAACAACTTTAACCCACTCTGTCGCCCTATTGTCCGATACGATGACCGCGTCAGTGCGTGACGACCTCGAACGGGACTTGGGGTGTATCGACCTCCTCGAGTGTATTCACGGGCTCAACGAGCGGGATCAGGCGGTGTTTCAGGCGCTCCAAGGAGTGAACGAAGGGCTCACCGTCGACGACGTGGCGGACCGGCTGGAGTGTGAGCGGTCGACGGCGTACCGGTCGATCTCGCGGCTCGTGGACGCCGGCGTCGTCGTCCAGCGACAGGAGAACTACGATCAGGGCGGGTACTACTACGTCTACCGGCCGCGAACGCCCGAGGAGGCCGCTCGCGAGATGCAGCAGCTGCTCAACAGCTGGTACGCGACCGTCGGTCAGCTCATCCAAGAGTTCGAGGACCGGTACGGCGGCGAGGCGGACGAGCGCGGGGATCGGTCGCTCCAGCCCGGACCGTGACGCGCGGGCGACCGCGACGCTCACCGATTAGTATTGTGCGAAATATACAAAATAAATAAATCGTTGGGGATCGAAGGGGACGGCATGGCCGAAGACACGGGAGCGACCCGGCCGCCGACGGACCCGGACGACGCTCCCGCCGAGTACGTGCGAGCACACCGGGAGGAGCTGGTCTCGCTGGCCCTCGATCTGCTCGCGGTCGACACGTCGAACCCGCCCGGCGACACGCGCGAGATCGTCGCGGCGATCGAGCGGTTCCTCGACCCGCTTCCGGTCGAGGTCGAGCGGTTCGCCGTCGACCCGGCGAAGCCGAACCTGCTCGTCCGGGTCGACGGCGCGTCCGACCGAACGCTGCTGTACAACGGACACCTCGACACCGTCCCGTTCGACGCCGACGCGTGGACGCGCGACCCGCTCGGCGAACGCGCCGACGGCCGCGTCTACGGCCGGGGCGCGACCGACATGAAGGGCGCCGTGGCGTCGCTGCTGTTCGCGCTCCGGGCCGTCGTCGCGACCGACGCGGAGCCGCCCGTCGACCTCCTGTTCGCCTTCGTGAGCGACGAGGAGGTCGGCGGCGACGCGGGGCTCCCGGCGCTGCTCGATGCCAGAGCGCTCGACGCGAACGCGTGCGTGATCGGCGAGCCGACCTGCGAGGAGGGTCGCCGCTCCGTCACGGTCGCGGACCGGGGGAGCATCTGGCTGACGCTCGAAGCCGCCGGCGAGGCGGCGCACGGCTCTCGACCGATGCTCGGGGTCAACGCGGTCGACCGGCTCTACGGCGCCGTCGAGACGATACGCGAGCGGTTCGGCGCCGAGCGGCTGGAGATCGACGCCGAGATGGAGCCGATCGTCGAGGAGTCGGTCGAGTACTACGCCCCGTCGATGGGCGAGGCGACCGCTCGGGACCTATTCCGGTACCCGTCGATCAACCTCGGCGTCCTCGAGGGCGGCGACGCGGTGAACGCCGTCCCGGGGTCCGCCCGCGCCGAGGTCGACGTGCGGCTGACGGCGGGCGTCCACACGCCCGACGTGCTCGCGGCCATCCGCGACTGCGTCGCCGACTGCGAGGGGATCACGGTCGCCGACGTTTCCTGGAGCGTCGGCACCACAGAGGACCCCGCCAGCCCGCTGGTCGACGCCGTCGCGTCGACGGCGGCGGCGGTCACCGGGGACCGCGTCTTCCGTCGGAGCGCCACGGGCGGCGGCGACGCCAAGAAGCTCCGGAACGCCGGGATATCGACCGTCGAGTTCGCCCTCGGGACCGACACGCTCCACGCCCCCGACGAGTACGTCCCGGTCGACGCGCTCGTCGACAACGCGGTGGTCTACGCCCGGCTCCCCGCCGCGTGGCGCTCTCGGGTCGACTAGCTGCCCGCGGACGAGCGGGGCGACTCGGGCACGCCGGTCGGCGACGGTCGAGAAAGACTTAGATAGCGGACTGGTTCACATATGGGTATGAAGGACAAGACCGATGCGACGAGCGAGCCGCCTCGGGGGGCCGACGACGGGTCCGTGAGCGGCGGACACGGGTTCGCGGGCGGCGGGAGTGACGGACGCCGCCTTCCGGCGGACGGAACGGGAGCCGGCGCGTCGGGCCCCCGCTGACGATGGAGCGGTTCCAGAACACCGGCCAGCCCGACTGGGACTGGTGGGGGAAGCTCTGGCCGACGCCGGGCGCGACGCTCCGGCAGCTCGGGGTCGAGCCCGGCCTGTCGGTGGCCGAGGTCGGCTGCGGGAGCGGCTACTTCGCGCTCCCGGCCGCCCGCATCACCGAGCCCGCGCCCGTGTACGCCGTCGACTTGGACGAGGCGCTGCTCGACGAGCTCGACGCGCTCGCCGGGCAACAGGCGATCGGGAACGTCGTCCCGGTCCACGGCGACGCCCGGGACCTGACCGGTGTCCTCCCGGAGCCGGTCGACGTGCTCGTCGTGGCGAACACCTTCCACGGCGTCGACGACCGCACCGAGTTCGTCGAGGAGACGTTCCGAGCGGTCGCGCCCGGCGGCAGCCTGGTCGTCGTCAACTGGCACGACCGGCCGCGCGAAGCGACGACCGTCGGGGGGGAGCCCCGGGGACCGCCGACGGGGCTCCGGATGGACCCCGAGGAAACGGCGGAGGCCGTCCGGGGGGCGGCGCCGTTCGAACTCGACCGGCGGGTCGATCTGCCGCCGTACCACTACGCGGTCGTGTTCGACCGGTAGCGCCGCCGACGCCCCAACCGTCAGCGACACCCCGACTGCCGCCGACGCTGACCGATCCGCGCCGAACACGAGGATTTTTAGATTGTGGAACGATCGCACAAGACTAATACGCCACGCGCGTAACTGTCTGGTGTGAGACCCCCATGACCGACATCGAACCCGAAGAAACCGTCGACGCCAGAGGCGCAGCGTGCCCCGGTCCCCTGATGGACCTCATCGGAGCGATCCGGAGCGCGGAGTCGGGCGACGTGGTCCGGCTCCTGAGCGACAGCGACGGGTCGCTCACCGACGTTCCCGAGTGGGCCGATGAGGCCGGCAACGAACTGCTCGCCGTCGAAGAGCTCGACGAGCACAACGCGTTCTACGTGGAGAAAGCATGACCGAACGCATCGTCATCGTGGGCGGCGGGACCGGCGGATCGGTGCTCGCCAACGACCTCGCCGACCAGCTCGGTCCGGAGCTCGACGCCGGCGACGTGGAGGTCACCCTGATCAACGACGGCCCCGACCACGTGTACAAGCCGGTCTGGCTGTACGTGCCGTTCGGCAAGCGCGAACCGGCGGACGGTCGCCGCGCGCTCGACGAGCTGGTCGACGACGCGGTCGACCTCCGGATCGACCGCGTGTCCGAGATCGACACGGATTCGCAGACGCTCCGGTTCGACGGTACCGCGCCGTCGATGGAGTACGACCACCTCGTGCTGGCGACCGGGTCGACGCTGGAGCCCGAGCAGATCCCCGGGCTCGTCGAGGGCGGACACGACTACTACAGCGAGTCGGGCGCGACGGCCCTTCGAGAGGAGCTGCTGGAGTTCACCGAGGGCGAGCTCGTCTTGAGCGTCATCGGGACGCCCCACATGTGTCCCGCGGCGCCGCTGGAGTTCGTCTTCATGACCGACGACTGGTTCCGCGAGCGCGGCCTGCGCGAGGACGTCGAGGTCACCTACACGTACCCGATCCAGCGCGTTCACGGGAATCCCCACATCGCCGAGTGGGCCCGTCCCATCATGGAGGACCGGGACATCAACGTGGAGACGTTCTTCAACGCCGAGTCTGTCGACCCCGACGCGGAGACCATCACGTCGATGGAGGGGACCGAGCTCGACTACGACCTCCTCGTCTCGATTCCGCCTCACGGCGGCGTCGACCTGATCGAGGAGGCCGGCCTCGGCGACGACGGCTGGGTCGACGTGGACAAGCACACGCTAGAGGCGGCGGCCGCGAACAACGTCTACGCGCTCGGCGACACCGCCGACACGGGCGTCCCGAACGCGGGCAGCGTCGCGCACTACCAGGCCGGCGTCGTCGGCCAGCGCCTCGCCAGCGAGGTCCGAGGCCGCCCCGCGACGGCGACGTACGACGGGAAGACCCTGTGCTTCATCGAGACCGGGATGGACGCCGCCTCGTTCGTCGAGTTCGACTACGAGCGCCCGCCGTCGCCCGCGCCGCCCTCGGAGAAGCTCCACTGGTCGAAGCTGGCGTACAACGAGTCCTACTGGCTCACCGCGCGAGGGTTGCTCTGACCATGTCCGAGACGCACGAACCCGAGCCGGACGACCTCGAAGCGGCCATCGCGGAGAACCCGGAGGCGGTCGCCGAGCTCGTCGAGCGGCTCGACGCGGTCAACGAGCTGTTGGACGTGCTCTCGCTGGGCGAGGGCGCGCTCTCAGACGAGATGGTCCGCGAGCTCTCGGCCACGGGGTCGACGCTCGCGGAGTCCGCCGACGGCCTGGCGACCGACGAGACCGTGGGGCTGGCCGAGGCGGTCGGCGAGAACGGCGACGAGCTGCGGGAGGCGCTCGACACGCTGCTCACGCTCCAGCGGAGCGGCACGCTCGACGAGCTGGCCGAGGTCGTGGAGGTCGGGTCGCTGGCGACCGCGGCCCTCGACGACGAGATGGTCGCGTCGCTGGCCGGGACCGGCGCCGCGCTCGGCGAGGTGGCGCAGACCGCGGCCGACGACGACACCCGCGAGGGCGTCGAGACGCTGCTGAAGGGGGTCGGCGAGGCGGAGCGCGACCCGCCGGATCGGGTCGGGGCCGTCGGGCTGATCCGCGGGGTGCGCGACCCGGACGTCCAGTACGGGCTGGGCTACCTGCTGGCGGTGGCGGGCGCGATCGGCCGCGAGCGCGCCGGGCGCGAGCGGAGCGAGGGATCGCGCTAGCGGGGGCGACGCGCCGTTCCGCGGCGCGAGCGGGCGGAGTCGGTCGTGGTCACTAGTGGTTTTTGCGTTGTATCGAGGGTGTCTGGAGCGACGACGCCGGCGACGGCGCGGGCAAAACAGAACCGGGGGCTCGTTCCGCGGCGGTCAGACGAGCAGTTGGATGTCCGCCTCGGCCATGTCCTGAAGCGCGGTGGCGGCGCCGACGCCCGTGGTGACGCCGTCGTAGAAGTTGTCCTCGTCGTAGTCCATCAGGTCGATGGTCATCTGACAGGCCTGGAACTCCACGCCCATGTCGAGGCTCGTTTCGAGGAGCTCCTCGATCGTGGCGGTGTCGTTGTCCGAGATCCGGCGCTCCATCATCTTCGTCGTGACGCGGTCCATCCCGGGGAGCGCGGCGACGGCGTTCGGCACGGGCATGTTGGGGTTGCCGACGGAGCTGAGCTGGAGGTTCTTCGACCGCTCCTCGTGGAGGATGTCGAGCCCCCAGAACGTGTGGAAGACGGTCACCTCGTAGCCGAACGCGGCAGCGGTGCTGGCGAGGATGAGCGGCGGGTACGCCATGTCGAGCGTCCCCTTGGTGGCGATGATGCTCATCTTCTTGCCGCCGTCGTCGGCGGTGGCCTCGGCGAGCGCCTCCTCGAGCTCGTCGACGCGCGCGGCCAATTCCGCGCGGGAGGGCGCGTCGTCGGTCGGCGCGTCGTCGGCCGACGCGTCGGGTGTGTCCGTGCTCATCGTTACTCCGTCTTGCGGACGTAGTGTTTGTACACGTCGTCGCCTTCCGTCTGGTCGAGGAGCTCGACGCCCTCGGTGCCGTCGGCCCAGCCGTCGAGGTCGCTCATGCTTCCGGGGTCGGTCGCCAGCAC
Organism: Halorubrum sp. C191; assembly: GCF_002727095.1. Taxonomy (NCBI): domain Archaea; kingdom Methanobacteriati; phylum Methanobacteriota; class Halobacteria; order Halobacteriales; family Haloferacaceae; genus Halorubrum; species Halorubrum sp. C191. Next base: position 59,963 of record NZ_NHNZ01000085.1, read on the forward strand.
TTCAAGGACCTCGCCCGCGTCGAGGCCGTCGACGGCGGACTTCGTCTTCACTACCGGCATGGGGCACGATGCGCCTTTCACGTCGAGCGTCTCCGCGATGTCGAATTCAGCACTCATTGTGTATCTGCTCCGGTGTCTGTATTGGAGCTAGCGCACAATACCCCCCGGTGAAGTAAAACTGTGTCGGTTCTTGGGAATTCTCCCAACTACTGTATAAAGTGAAACCTGTTTAGCCGCCGCATAAGCCCCTGAGTACAACAGTAGGAGATACAAACCGGATTCTATTGAATATAGTATTGCTTAGAAAAGGAAATACTATGAAAATGCTTTTGTGCGTCGACCCGGTATGAACGACTGCGAAACATGAATGCCGACGACTTCCCGACTCCGGACGTCGACGTCGACTCCGTCGACCCGGAATCGCTCAAAGACCGAATCGACGCCGGCGAAGACGTCACGATCCTCGACGCGCGCATGCAGTCGGACTACGAGGAGTGGCGCATCGACGGCGAGAACGTCACGTCGATCAACGTCCCGTACTTCGAGTTCCTCGAAGACGAGATCGACGACGACGTTCTCGACCGGATCCCCGACGACCGCGAGGTGACCGTCCTCTGCGCGAAGGGCGGCGCCAGCGAGTACGTCGCGGGCACGCTCACGGAGCGCGGCTACGACGTCGACCACCTCGAAGACGGGATGAACGGCTGGGCGAGCATCTACGAGGCCGTCGAGGTCGACCGCTACGACGGCGCCGGCACGCTCCTCCAGTACCAGCGCCCCTCCTCGGGCTGTCTCGGCTACCTCCTCTACGACGACGGGGAGGCCGCGATCATCGACCCGCTGCGGGCGTTCACCGACCGCTACCTCGACGACGCCGACGAGCTCGGCGTCGAACTGAACTACGCCCTCGACACGCACGTCCACGCCGACCACATCTCGGGCGTGCGCGACCTCGACGCCGCGGGCGTCGAAGGCGTCATCCCCGAGGCCGCGGTCGACCGCGGCGTCACGTACGCCGACGAGCTGACCACGGCCGCCGACGGCGACACGTTCGCGGTCGGCGACGCCACCGTCGAGACCGTCTACACTCCCGGCCACACGACCGGGATGACCTCATACCTCGTCGACGAGAGCCTGCTCGCGACCGGCGACGGGCTGTTCATCGAGAGCGTCGCCCGCCCCGACCTTGAGGAGGGCGACGAGGGCGCCCCCGACGCCGCGCGCCTGCTGTACGAGTCACTTCAGGAGCGGGTGCTGACGCTGCCCGACGACACGCTCATCGGCGGCGCGCACTTCAGCGACGCGGCCGTCGCGGCCGACGACGGCACCTACACGGCGCCGATCGGCGAGCTCGTCGAGGAGATGGACGCGCTCACGATGGACGAGCAGGCGTTCGTCGACCTGATCCTCTCGGACATGCCGCCGCGCCCGGCCAACTACGAGGACATCATCGCGACGAACCTCGGACAGAACGCCGTCGACGACGACGAGGCGTTCACCCTGGAGCTCGGGCCGAACAACTGCGCCGCCAGTCAGGACTCGCTCGCGGGTGACTGACGACGCCGATGGTCGCTGACCCAGTACTGCTGCAGGCGGTCGCCGAGCTGTTCCCGAACGGGGTCAGCCGGTACGCCGTCGGCGGACTGCTCGTCGGTCTCGGGACCGTCGTCATCTACGTCGGAACGGGTATCCCGGCCGGGGCGAGCACGTTCCTGGAGTCGACGCTGTCGTACGTCTCCGGCCAGTCCCGGTTCCGGCGGTACGTCGGATCGCGGGACTGGCGGCTCGTGTTCACCGCCGGCATCATCCTCGGCGGGCTCGCGTTCGCCGCGACGTTCCAGTCGGGGCTAGTCACGAGCCCGCTCTACGAGCCCGGGACGACCGGCACGCTGTACGAGGTCGCCGGCGTGACGCTCTGGGCGACCGACGTCCAGCCGTGGCGGCTGTTCTTCGGCGGGATCCTCGTCGGGATCGGCACCCGCATCGGGAAGGGGTGTACGTCCGGCCACGGGGTCTGCGGCGTCGGATCGGCGTCGAAGACGTCGCTGGTCGGCGTCGCGACGTTCCTCGCCGTGGCGATCGGGACCGCCCAGGTCGTCGCCGCGCTGGGGGTGAGTCCGTAGATGGCGGATCGACATCCGCTGTTCAAGCCGCTGATCTTCGTCGGCGGCCTGATCTTCGGGTTCGGACTCGGGTTCAGCCACATGGCGCGGCCGGAGGTCGTGCTGAACTTCCTCACATTCGAGGACCTCGGCCTCCCGTTCGTCATGTTCGGGGCCGCAATCGTCTCCGGGATCGCGTTCGCGCTGCTGCCGCGCATCCGCGACGCCGCGCCGCTCACCGGCGCTCCCTACGAGCGCCGGCTGAAGCCGTTCGACCGGAACGTCCTCGTCGGCGGCGCCGTCTTCGGCGTCGGCTGGGGGCTCTCTGGCATCTGTCCGGGCGCGGCGTACGCGAGCCTCGGGGTCGGTAACGTCACCATCCTCTGGGCGCTCGGCGGAATGTTCGTCGGCGCGTACGCGCAGGGGTACTGGCGGAGCCGGAGCGGAGCCCGCGACGCCGCCGCGGCGGGCGCGGACTAACGCACCGGCTCCATGGACCCCGCTCTCATCGCCCTCTCCGTCGGCGCGGCGCTCGCGAGCCTGTTCATGGCGTGGGTGATCGGCGCCGGGTCGAGCGGCGCGACCCCGTTCGCGCCCGCCGTCGGCGCGAACGCCATCGGAACGATGCGCGCGGCCCTGCTGGTCGGCGTCTTCGGCTTTGCCGGCGCCGTCACGCAGGGCGGGAACGTCTCTGAGGCCGTCGGGAGCGGCCTCGTTGGCGGGATCAGCCTGCCCGTCGCCGGCGTCATCCTCGTGCTCGTGCTGGGCGCAGGGCTGATGGCGGTGGGCATCACCACCGGGATTCCGATCGCGACCGCGTTCACCGTGACCGGCGCCGTCATCGGCGTCGGGCTCGCGCTCGGCGGGACGCCGGTCTGGGCAAAGTACCAACAGATCGGCGCCGTCTGGCTCCTGACGCCGTTCATCGGCGGCGGCATCGCGTTCGCCATCGCCAGCGTCCTCCCGCGACCCGGCGCGCCCGAGCGGTACAGCGTCCCGGTCCTCGCCGGGCTGGTCGGGAGCGTCCTCGTGAACGTCCGGTTCAGTTTCCTCGGCAAGGGGACCGCGCCCGGGACCGTCCGCGGTCTCGGACAGCGGACCCTGTCGCTCGACGGGACCGCGTCGGCGGTCGCGATCACCGGCCTCGCGGCGCTGGCCGTCGCGGCCGTCGTCTGGTGGGACGTGAGCCGCGACGAGCAGGGCGGGCTGCGGCGCGTGCTGCTCGCGCTCGGGTCGCTCGTCGCGTTCTCCGCGGGCGGGAGTCAGGTCGGGCTCGCGGTCGGACCGCTCCTACCACTGCTCGACGAGGTGGGAATGGTGTCGGCCACCGCCGTCCTCGTCGGCGGCGGGCTCGGGATGCTGGTCGGCTCGTGGACCGGCGCGCCCCGGATGATAAAGTCGCTGGCGCAGGACTACTCCTCGCTCGGGCCGCGCCGCTCCATCTCGGCGCTCGTCCCGTCGTTCCTGATCGCGCAGCTGGCCGTGCTGCTCGGCGTGCCGGTCTCGTTCAACGAGATCGTCGTGAGCGCGATCATCGGGAGCGGCGCGGCCGTCGGCGGTCGGGAGGCCGTCGACGCGGAGAAGATCCTCACGACCGTGGGGGCGTGGGCCGGCTCGTTCGGCCTCTCGTTCGCGCTCGCGTACGCGGCCGCCGCGCTCGTCTTGTGATTGGCGCGCGCCGCGGCGTCGCCTACGCTTAAACCGCCCGAGGCGGCGGGACGAGGAAGACGTTGCCCGTCGCCCGCGTGACGATCTCCTCCGAGACGCTGCCCAGCAGGAGCCGCCGGATCCGGCTCCGCCCCTTCGACCCGACGAGGACCGTCGACGGAGTGACCTCGGCCTCGACGGCGAGGATCTCCTCGGCGGGGTCGCCGCGGCGGACCTCGGTCCGCGTCTCGATCCCCCAGCCCTCCAGCGTGCTCGCCCGCTCTGCCAGCCGCTCCGCGGGACCGCCGCCGGCGTCCGGCCCGTCGTCCTTCGGCGACCGGACGTGGACGAGCGTCGCCTCCTCGGTCGCGCGACGGAGGTACGAGAAGGCGTCGAACGCCCGGTCGGCGTGCTCAGAGAAGTCTGTCGCGAAGAGGACGTGCCGGAAGAGGTGTTCGCGGAGGACATCGGGGTCGTCGGCCGCCCGCTCGACGCGGTTGACCAGCAGCGGGACGACGGTGGTCCGGGCGAGGTTGCGGGCGGTCGAGCCGACGACCCGGTTCTCCAGCGGGCTCTGTCCGCGCGAACCCACGATCGTCAGGTCGGCGTGAACGGTCTCCGCGATGCCGTTGAGGCGGCGGTACGGGGTCCCGCGAACGACGTGCGTCTCGACGTCGAACCCCGCGGCCTCGATCACCTCGCGGTACCTGTCGAGCCCCCGCCGCCGGCGCTCCTCGAAGTCGACGCCGGGCATGCCGGGGTGGACGTTCGCCGAGACGACCGTGACGAGGTGGACCGTCCGGACGCCGATTCGGTCCAGGCAGCCGAGGCAGGTCTCGTTCTCGATCGTCGCCTCGCTGGCGGCCGACAGGTCGGTTGCGCACAGGGCCCTCATGTCGATCCCTTCGGCGGGCGGCGACAACACGATTTTGTTCGTCGTTTGATACTTCAGCGAGCGCGAGCGCGTAGCCGGCGCTCGGGCCGACGGAGGCGCCGTATTATCTCTGTAAGTTATCGGTACTCCCGCCGAGGTTACCGGGATATAGTATTGTACATCAAGCCCAAAACCGTTATAGGCACGAAGCGGATAGTGGACACCGAGCAGAAATGTGCCAAGACCGAATTTCCGCGTTCGGAAGCCGGAGGACGAATAGATGGCTGGACTAGAGATACCCTCGTGGGACCCAGAGACGGTCCTACTCATCGGCACGATTCTCCTGGAAGCGTTCGTGTTGTACGTGGGGTACGGCGGCCTCGAACGGCTCGTCGGGCCCTATCTGATGCGGCTCTTAGTCGGGGGTGACGCCAGTGCTCGGTAACTTCCTCGGCGGCCTCGGCATCTTCGAGACGAGCCCCGAGATGTTGGCGCTGTTCGTCGGGTTCGGCCTCGTCGTCGGGGTGCTGTTCGGGTTCTTCGGCATGGGCGGGTCGTTCCTCGTCACCCCGGCCCTCCTAATGCTAGACTACCCGGCCTCCGTCGCCGTCGGGAGCGGGATGGCGTTCGTCTTCGGAACGGCCGTCATCGCGACGCTGAAACACCACGACCTCGGGCAGGTGGACTACAAGCTCGGGGTGATCATGATCACCGGGACGACCATCGGCATCGAGGCCGGGCGCGCCAGCGTCTACTACCTCGAATCGATGGGGCTCGCCGGCGGCGTCATCAGCGTCGCCTACGTTGTCCTGCTCGGCGGCGTCGGCGCGATGGTCACGCGCGACGCCCTCAAGGGCGACGACGACGGCGGCGTCGACCACGAGGCCGCCGACAAGGACCTCGACGAGTACGAGATCCCCGACGTCGCCAAGAAGATCCAACGGACCGTTCGGATCCCGCCGATGGTGACGCTCCGCGGCGACGTCACCGTCTCCGTGTGGGTCATCACGGCCGTCGCCTTCTCGACCGGCGTCCTGTCCGGGTTCCTCGGCGTAGGCGGCGGCTTCATCCGGATGCCCGCGATGATCTACGCGATCGGCGTCCCGGTGCCCGTCGCCGTCGGGACCGACCTCTTCGAGATCGTCTTCTCCGGCGGGCTCGGGAGCTACCTCTACGGACAGGACGGCGGCGTGAGCCTCGGCATCGTCGCCCCGCTGCTGTTCGGGAGCGCGCTCGGCGCGCGCGTCGGCTCCGCCGCGACCGCCGTCGTCGACTCCGATGAGATCAAGGTGTACTTCGGCGGGATGCTGCTCGTCGGCGCCCTCGCCGTGGGCATCGGCGAAGTGGGCTCGTACATCGGCAGCTCGACGCTCGAACTGCTCGGACTGGTGCTTACCATCGGCGCGGCGGTCGTCGTCGCCTTCGCGGTCCTCTACACGACGATCAGCTCGCTCCGCGTGACGCGTCAACAGCAGACGTCTGCCGCGGACTGACCCGTTTTTCTCCAGTCCACGGCCGCGGTATTGTTAGTTTCTTTCAACACTATCGAGAGCGACCGGTCTCTCGGACCGACGGGAGCGGCGGCGACCGCCGCATCTGGTGGCGGCGACCCGGCGTGGACCGCCACATCCGAGGACGGTGACCGCGACCCTCACAGCCCTTCTTCGCCGCCCTCCTGCGTGAGGAGGACGACCATCGAGAGCCCGGAGATGAGGAGGAGGATGAGCGTCGGCACCACGGCGTACTGGTAGAGCGCGGTCGACTGTGCGCGCCAGATCTGCGTGACGATCGTGTCGAACCCCGTGGGGCGGAGCACCAGCGTGACCGGTAGCTCCTTCATCGTCGTGAGGAACACGAGCGCGGCCCCGGCGACGATCCCCGAGCGCGTGAGCGGGAACGTGACGCGCTTGAACGCGCCGGTCGGCGACTCCCCGAGCGTCCGCCCGGCCTCGACGAGCCGCGGGTCGACCTGGAGGATCGACGTGCGGGCCGAGCCGACCGCCTGGGGGAGGAAGCGGACGACGTAGGCGAACACCAGCAGGGGGAGCGTCTGGTAGAGCCACGGGACGTAGCCGGAGCCGAAGTACACCAGCGCGAGCGCCAACACGATGCCCGGCACCGCGAACCCGACGTACGTCGCGCGCTCGAAGACGACCGCGAGCGGCGAGTCGTGGTTCGCGGCGAAGTACGCGATCGGGAGGGCGGCCAACGCGGCGACGACCGCCGCGGCCGCCGAGACGGACACCGAGTTGAGCACCTGTATCGGCTCGAACGCGAGCGAGGGGCGGCGGCCGGCCTCCGAGCGAACGAGCCACAGCCCGAGGATCCACAGCGGGACCAAGAGCGCAAACGCGGAAACGCCGGCCGGGAGCAGCGTCGCCGGCCACCGCAGCCACCCGAGCGACACCCGGTCGTCGGTGCGGCCCGCGTCGTCGCCGCTCGTGTCGCGGTCCGAGCGGACGGCCCACTCCAGCGCGAGCACGAGGACCACCACGACGAGCAGCTGGAGCGACAGCAGCGCCGCGTAGTCGCGTCCGAACGCGTTGTACTCGACGTAGATCTGGCGGGTGAACACCGGGAGCCGCATGATCGACGGCGTCCCGAAGTCCGAGACCGCGTACAGCGCGGCGAGCAGCGACCCGGCGGCGATCGCCGGCCGAATAGTCGGGAGGGTCACGCGGCGGAACGCCGCGAGCCGCCCGTGGTTCAGCGTCCGGGCGGCCTCCAGCAGCGTCGTGTCGAACGACAGCAGCGCGGCCCGGGTCGTCAGGTAGACGTACGGGTAGGTGTACAGCGTGATGACGAGGATCGACCCGGAGAGGCCGCCGATCTCGGGGACGCGCTGGACGCCGAGCGGCGCGAGGACCTCGTGGAACTCGCCCTGCGGACCGAACGCGGAGACGAACGAGAAGGCTCCCACGTAGCTCGGGACGACGAGCGGAAGGGCGGCCGCGACCGACCAGAAGCGACGGAAGGGGAGGTCGGTCCGGGCGGTGAGGTACGCGAGCGGCACGCCGATCGCGACCGAGAGACCGGTGACGCCCGCCATCAGGAGGAGGCTGTTGACGAGGACCTCCGCGGTGCCGGCGCTGAAGAGGAGGTCCGTCGCGCGCCCGCGGTCGACGGCGATCGCCTCGATGACGAGCCACGCCAGCGGGAACACGAGCGTGGCGGCGATCGCCGCGCACAGCAGCGTGAGCCCGATCGGCAGCCTGTCGTCGCCGTCGGTCAAGCGGTCGCGGAGCCGGTTTCGCAGGGTCATTGTACGGGGCAGAGTCTCTGTCCGAGCGTGGTCGCGGCCGGCGTTAGGGGTTCCGATCGCGCGTCGAGCGCGCTCCGACGGATATATTAATTTAGGGCTGCCTAAAATATTCCATGGAAATGACGCGACGCGACGCGGCGGCCGCGCTGGCCGCGATCGGCGCGACCGGCGGCGTCGCGCTTGGTGTCCGTCGGGCGACCGGCGACGGCGGTCGGGGAGGCGCCGAGGCGGAGCCCGCGCGGGACGGCGACGGCACCCCCGGCGACGAGGCGGTCCGCGAGGCGATGACGGCGGTCGCGCGGACCGTCTACCCGGAGGCGGTCTCCGGGCTCGACGCGTTCGTCGACGGCCTCCTCGACGGCCGCCTCGACGGGTCGGCGCACGCCGAGGGGATCCGAGCCGCGGTCGCCGAGGTCGAGTCGGCCGCCCGGTCGTGGTACGGCGCGCCGGTCGCCGACCTCTCGCCCGCCGACCGCGACGATCTGCTCCGGGAGATGGGCGCGGACGTGGCCGAGGAGAACCCGGACGGAACGACCGCGGAGCGAGTCCGGTACTACGTCGTCAACGAGCTGCTGCTCGCGCTGTACGCCTCGCCGACGGGCGGGGAGCTCGTCGGCATCGAGAACCCGCAGGGGCACGCGGGCGGCGCGGAGAGCTACCGGCAGGGGCCCCGATGAGCGGCGCGGAGGACGCGAGCGGCGGACGGGACGCTCGTTACCGGCAGACCGGCGACCGGGCCCGCGGCGACGTCGACCGCACGCCCGTGCCGGACACGGACGTCTGCGTCGTCGGCGCCGGCCCCGCGGGAGCGCTCGTCGCCGACCGGCTGGCGGGCGACCGGGAGGTCGTCGTGCTCGACGCGGGCCCGCGATTCGACCCCGCCGACCGGCTCGCGAGACAGGAGCGCGCGATCCGCCCGTTCTACGACCGGCCGGACGTCTGGGACGTGGGCGGCGAGCGCGACGCCCACGAGACCGCCGGCGACCGCCCGTACCCGCTCAACCACGCCCGCGTGAAGGGCGTCGGCGGGTCGACGCTCCACTGGCAGGGGATGGTGATGCGGCTCCACGAGGACGATTTCAACTCCGGCACGGCGCGGGGCGTCGGGCCGGACTGGCCGATCGACTACGAGGACCTCCGCCCCTACTACGCCGAGGCCGAGCGCGAGCTGGGCGTCGCGGGCGCGTCGGACAACCCCTACGCGCCGCCGCGCGAGGAGCCGCACCCGATGCCGGCGTTCGAGCCCTCCTACAGCGACTCGCTGTTCGCCGAGGCCTGCGAGTCGCTCGGGATCGCCATGCACTCCGTGCCGAACGCGCGCAACTCCGAGCCGTACGACGACCGGTCCCCCTGCGTCGGCTACGGCACCTGCCAGCCGGTGTGTCCGAGCGGCGCGAAGTACGACGCGACGGTCCACGTCGAGCGCGCCGAGGAGCGGGGCGCGACCGTCATCGACCGGGCGTCCGTGCGGTCGCTGGAGCACGACGGCGACGACAGGGTGACCGCGGCGGTGTACGCGACCCCTGACGGGGCTGAACACAGGCAGACAGCCGACGCCTTCGTCGTCGCCGCGGGCGGCGTGGAGACGCCGCGGCTCCTGCTCCTCTCCGCCTCGGACCGATACCCCGACGGGCTCGCGAACGGGAGCGGTCACGTCGGCGAGTTCTTCATGGACCACCTGTTCGCGGGGGCGGGCGGCACCCTCGACGAGCCGACCAGACAGAACCACGTCGGCTTCTACACCAGCGCCTGCGACCAGTTCTACGACGAGGCCGACGAGGCGCAGGCCCCGTTCAAGCTGGAGTTCTTCAACTACGCCGGCCCCTCGCCGGTCGAGACGGCCCTGTCGGGCGACGACTGGGGCGACCCGCTGCTCGACCAGCTCCGTGAGGGGTACGGGAATCACGTCGCCATGGGCGGGCTCGTCGAGCAGGCCCCGCGGGCCGACAGCCGGATCGCCCTCGCCGACGACCGCACCGACGATCACGGGGACCCGGCGCCGCGGGTCGAGTGGAGCGTGGGCGAGCGCGCGCTCGACACGATCGAGCGGGCGAACGAGATCCAGGTCGCGATCTTGGAGGAGCTCGGCGCCGACGTGGAGTGGGTCGCCGGGCCGGACGCGACCGGGCCCGCCTACCACCACATGGGCACGACGCGGATGAGCGACGACCCCGACCGGGGAGTCGTCGACGCCGACTGCCGGACCCACGACCTCGACAACTGCTGGATCGCCTCCAGCTCCGTCTTCCCGACGAGCGGCGCGATGAACCCCACCCTCACCATCGCCGCGCTCGCGCTCCGCGTCGCCGACGACGTGGAAGCCCGCCTCTCGGCGCAGACCTGACTGCCGTCGAACATTATTTTAGGTAAACCTAAAAACTCAAGTAGGTGCGAGCGGAGATCCGGGTAATGAGCGACTCAGCACACGCGACGAACGGATCTGCGAGCGCCGTCGACGTGACGGAGACCGTCGGGGAAGAGAGCGGAGGCTCGGCGGACGAGGAGATCGAGAGCGCGGCGGACGAGAAAGGCGAGAGCGTGGCGAACGGGGGGGACGGCGGGGCATACACCTTCGACGACCTCAGCGTCGTGATGGGGACGTACAACGAGGCGGAGGCGATCGGGACGGTCCTCGATGACATCGACGAGGTCACGGACGGGAGGGCGGAGGTCGTCTGCGTCGACGGATCCGACGACCGCACTCCGGAGATCGCCCGCGAGCACGGCGCTCGGGTCATCGAACAGGAGCCGCAGGGGTACGGCGTCGCCGTCCGCGAGGCGATCCTGACCCCCGACCGACCGGTGGTCGTCACGACCGACTGCGACGACACCTACCCCATGGAGGCGCTGCCGGAGTTCCTCGCCGAGGTCAACGACGGCGCGGACGTGGTAAGCGGCGACCGGCTCTACCACGGCGCGGAGGCGATGCCGGCGTTCAACCGCTTCGGAAACCACGCGTTCGCCGCGGTCGCGAGCCTGCTCATGGGTGAGCGCGTCCACGACACCACGACCGGGATGCGCGCGTACCGTCGCGAGGTGGTCGAGGAGATCGGCTGGACGGAGAACACCGGCCTCTCAGCGGAACTCCTCATCCGCCCGCTGATGCGCGGCTACGACGTGCGCGAGCGCCCGATCGCCTACGCCGAGCGGCTCGGCGACACGAAGCTCGACCCAATCGGCGGCGGCGCCGCCATCGCGAAGTCGATCGTCACCGTCTGCCTCGAAGAGCAACTGCGGCGCTTCTGAGGGCGCTTCGCCCCCGACGCGACGCCGTACGGCGGTCCGGACGGACGCTGTGGGCACAGTGGACCGCCGCCGGCGACGGTTTCTACCACCCTGAGCGACAGCGCCGATCATACATAAACAGACGCGGCGGTCGGCGCGTGCCGACGAACGCCGGCGGGGCGTGAGTCGCACGCGCGAGGGAGTCGCTGGCTCACGGAGCGAAGCGGAGGGTGCCAGCGACGAGGCTGAGGAGGGGTGAGGCGCGGTGCTGTGAGGGGCGGGACTCAAAGGGATAGCCCCGAGGCCGCGGTAGGCGACGTAAGCATCGCAGCGAGCGGAGCGACCCAAGAGCGCAACGAGCGTACCGCGGCCTCGCGGCTGGGGCTTTGGAGGTGTTCGCCGCGGAGTCGTCGATCAGCGATTACCGAGCTGCTGGGGCTTTGGAGGTTGTCACCACCGATCCACCAGCAACTGCGTGTGAGATATCGACGTATTAGTCGCTCGCCTCGGCGGCCGTCTCGAAGACGACCCACTCGGGGTGGGCGTCGGGCTCGTCGGGGAGGTACGTCCCCTCAGTCCCGCACGCCGTGACGAGCCGACAGGTCGAGCGCTCGGGCGGCCAGACGACCTCGACGCGCTTGCCGCTGGCTCCCGCCTCGCTGCCCTCCGTCACCCGAACCGTCACCTCCTGCCGGTAGGTGAACGTCGCGCCGGCGGGGTCGACGAGCGTCACGGTCACGGCGACCGCGTCGCCCTCGGGGTCGAACGGCACGGGGTCGCCCGCCTCGGGGTCGCCCGCGGCCGCCGCGCCGGGCAACCGGACGCCCTCTGGCGTCACCACCCAGTCGACCGCGAGCGAGTCGCCGAGGTCGCTCACCGTGTAGGAGACGTGGTCCGGACCGCCCGGAGCGCCCCGTCGCGGGTCGACGCGGACCTGCGCGCGGGCGACGCGGTCCGGCACGCCGACGGTCGTCTCGGCGTCGACCCGAGCGCCAGTGCGCCGGTCGAGCGGCTCCAGCTTCGGCGTGACGCGGGTCTCCGGATCCGCGGTCCAGACCCCCTGATAGCCGTAGCGGTACAGGGTGCGGTCCGGGTACGCGTCCAGCACCGCGAAGTTCTCGACCGGGTCGCGGTCGAGCGCGTAGACGACCTCGCCGTCGAGCCCCGGCCCGTTCCGGAGGTACTGGAACGGATGGTTCTGCCACTCGCCGTACGGCGTCGGCACGAAGACGAGCCCGTCCTCGAAGGTCGTCTCGTCGAACGGCGCGTACGCGGCCTCGTGTTTCGCGTCGACCGCGGCGTTCCGCTCGATCGGATCCGCGGCCGCGTCGACCGCGGCCACGCCCGCGACGACGACCGCGCTCGCGACGACGACCGCGATCGCCACGCGGGCGACCGTCCCCGAGGCGCCGCGGGAGACGAGCCGGTCGCGGGCCGCGGACAGCGCCCGGGCGGCGGCGGCGACGGCCAGCCCGCCGAACACCGACAGCGGGACGAGCAGGTCGAAGTGATAGAACGGGCCGAACAGCGACGCGAGCCCGTCGGTCGGGTCCGAGAGGTCGGCGAGCGCGTTGTGCGTCCCCCAGAAGTAGAGGTTCCCGACGACGACAGAGACGGCGACGCCGACGAGCAGCGCCGTCGCTGTCCGTCGGAAGCCGGGCGTACCGGACGCGTCGTCGGCCGCCCGGTCGTAGAGGAGTCCGCGCGGATCGCCGGTCGCGCGCCACCCGCGGAGCGCGACCGCGCCGCCGACGAGCGCCGCGAGCGTTCCGAGCGGGCCGGCGGCGAACCAGCGGGTCGCGATCTCCCGGAGCGCGTACCCGTTCGACTCCAGCGCCAGCCCGAGCGTGTAGTCGACCGAGTGGCCGAGGATCCGGCGCTCGCCGAAGCCGGGGCCGTCCATCGGCGCGAACACCTGGTACGGGAACACGAGCGGGGACCCCGTCATCCGGGCGTTGTACGCGAGCGTGACGCCGACGAACAGGGTACCGAACAGCGCCGTCAGCCCGTGGCGGCGGACCGGGTCGGGGAGCCCGCGGACGCCGGCGTCGACCAACGCGCGCGTCGTCGACGCCGCGGACTCGGCGCCGAACCGCCGGGTCGCCGACGCGACGCGCCACAGCGCGTGACAGATGAACGGGGCGGCGAACAGCACCGCCGTGTACGGCCGCGCGAAGAAGGCGACCCCGATCGCGAGGCCCGCGACGCCCGCGGCCCTGAGGGACTCGTCCCGGACGCTCCAGAGGTACGCGACCGCGAAGACTAGGTTGAAGAGCGTCGTCGGCGCGTACGGAAGGAACGCCGAGGAGGTCGCGATCGCCATCGGCGACGCGGCGAAGAGGACGGCCGCGGCGAGGCCCGCCCGGCGACCGACGGCCGCGGAGCCGAGCAGGTACACCAGTGCGGCGTTCCCGGCGGCGACGACCGCGAGAGTCACGCGCGGCTCGCCGAACAGGGCCATCGAGACGGCGAACGTCGCCGCGGGAACGGGGTTGTACTTCGGGTAGAGCCGCCCGCCGTCCTCGATGAAGAACCACGGGTGGACGGCATCGGCGAGCGAGCCGGCGTGGAACGCCAGCTGACCGTCGAGGAGGAGGGCGGCCTGCGTGAGGTAGACGCCCTCGTCGTGGTTCGCCGAGTGGTGCGAGAAGACGGTGACGGCGACCGCGAACGTCAGGGCGCCGGCGGCGACGGCGACGAGCGCCGCGGCGAGGCTCACCCGGTCGGCGCGTTCGAGTCGCTGGCGGAGGTGGACGAGGAGCCGGCGGGGACGGAGCGACGGTGGGAGAACTGACACGGTCGGTGGAGTGAGGCTGTGAGCGTGACGGGCGCGCGGCGCGACGCGGCGGTGAGGCGGCGGCTCAGATCTGGACGCCGGCGTCGCGCATGAGGTCGATCGTCGGTTCGAGGTTGGACAGCTCCGAGAGGTCGATGTCCGGGACGTCGAGCTCGTCGATCGTCGGGAGGTCGCCGATCGGCTCGACCTCCGGAATCAGCGGGTACTCGAAGGTGGAGCGCGCGAAGTAGTCCTGCGCCTCCGCCGACAGCAGGTGGCGAACGAAGTTCGCGGCGAGGTCAGCTTTCGACGCGGTGTCGACGACCGCGGCGCCCGCGACGTTGAACACCGCGCCCGCGTCGCCCTGCGTGAAGGAGGTCGCGATCGGGGCCTCCGGGTTCCCGTCGAGCACGCGCTGGATGTAGTAGTGATTGGTGAACGCGGCGTCGATCTCGCCGTCGGCGATCTCCTGACACGCGCGGAACTCGTCCGGGTACGTCGCGGCGCCGCGCTCGACCATCGCTTCGAGCCACTCGCGGGTGGCCTCCTCGCCCTCCAGCAGCCGCATCGCGGTGACGAACGCCTGCGCGGAACCGTACGACGGCGCCCAGCCGAGGTCGCCCTCGAACTCGTCGGGGTACGCCATGATGTCGTCCGGGAGCCCGTCTTCGGAGACCGACTCGGTGTTGTACGGGACCGTCCGGGCGCGCCCGGAGGTGCCGACCCACTGCTCGGTGTGGAACTCCCCGCGGACCTTCCCGGTCACGTCGTCGGGGAGCGCCTGCGTGCGTCCCGCGTCGGCGAGCGCGCCGAGCGAGCCAGCGTTCACCGAGTAGAACACGTCGGCCGGCGACCCCTCGCCCTCGTTGATGATCGCGTTCACGTGGTCGGTCGAGCTGTTGTACCGAACGGTCAGGTCGAGGTCGTCGTACAGGTCGTCGATGTAGCCGACGAGGTCGCCGACGAGGAACTCGCCGCGGCCGGAGTAGACGGTGAGTTCGCCCTCCAGCGCCGGCATCTCCGCCATCGGCGTCCCGCCGGGGGCGTCGCGCCCGGCGCGACCGGAACCGATCTGCCCGATCGCCGGTCCGCCGTCGCCGCCGTCGGAGCCGTCTTGATCGTCGCTCCCCGTACAGCCGGCGACCCCCGCGACGCCGACCGCGCCGGCCGCCGCGAGGAACTTCCGCCGTCGAACGTCGCGCCCGTCTCGTGCGTCGGATTCGTGGGTCGTCATGTGTTTTAGGCTTGCCTAAATGGTTTTAGTCGTGTCGGTTCAGTCGTCCGCGGGCGCCGGCGTCCGCCGGATCGCGTCGAGGCAGTCGAGCCAGTCGCGCATGTACTCGCCGCAGTGGTTGAGGAACGCGCCGTTGTTCCACTCGTCGAAGTCGCCCTCGGCGAGCGCGTCGGCCATCGCGTCGAAGACCGCCGCGTACGAGTCGGCGTCGGCGCCCGCCTCGTCGACGACCTCCCAGACGTGCTCGTTCAGCTCCAGCCCGGCCACCTCGTTCGAGAGGTCGTCGAACGTTGAGCGCGGGGCCTTGTTGTGTTCACAGAGCGGGTCGCCGTTGTAGATGCGCTTGCCGAGCACGTCGCAGGCGCGCTTTAAGAACAGCCCCGACCAGATGTCGTCGAACCGCCCCACGTCCCACTCGTTGTCGTCCATCGGCAGCTGGTAGAACGCCGGGATCACCTCGCGGCGGAACGCGAGGTTCATCGAGCAGACGGTGAGGTAGTTGCCGCGCGCGGCGACGAAGTCGTCGCCGAAGTCGTCGGCGGTCGCCCGCGTCTGCGCCTGGCCCTCCAGGTCGCCGTCCATCAGGATCCGGACCGCGTCGAGGTCGGGGACGTTCGTCCACAGCCCCTGCGAGGCGACAACCTCACCGGCCTCGACGTCGACCGCGTCGGTCTCGACGGTCTCGTCCATCGCCGAGTACGGGTAGCCGCGCGGGTAGAGGCCGTGCTCGTCGGCGTTGTCGTAGAGGACGTTCACCCAGTCCTCGTCGGAGCGCACGCGCTCGATTTCGCCGCCGAACGCGAGGTTCGCCATGTGTCGACCGAAGTAGTCGACGTCGTCGTGCGGGAGCGTGTCGTCGTCGATGAAGACGCCGTAGTCGAACGACTCGTCGGCCCACATGTACAGCAGGCCGAAGCTCGTCTCGGCGTGGCTCGCCGCCGGGACGACGTGGCCGTACTCCGCGACGCCGTTGGCCTCGTACCACTCCTCGCGGCGGCTGCCGTCGAACACCTCGCCGGAGACGTCGAGGTCGTCGAGCATCGCGCGCATCTCGTCGGTCTCGCAGAAGTCCTCGGTGACGAGGACGAAGTGGAGCCGCGAGACGTCGAACCCGTGCTCGCGGGCGTTGGCGACGTACGCGCGGAGGCACTCGTACTCTCTGATCGTCGGAACGATGACGCAGATATCCGAGCCGTCGCCGCTCGGGGCGGTAGCCGTCATACGCGTTAGTTTTTAGGCTGGCCTAAAAGTTTAGCGGTCCGTCGTCGGCTGCGTCGCGGTCGCGTCGGGTTCCCGCTCCGACTCGTCGGGAGCGCGCGTCGGCGACAGGTCGAACGCGGCCGCGACGGCGCCGCCGCCGGCGAGCGTGACGGCGTTCTTCAGCGCGTGGTCGAGGGCCGCCGCGGCGAGCGCGACTTCGGCGGAGATCGGCGTCGCGGCGACGACGATCCCGGTGAACGCCGCCTCGTACAGCCCGATCCCGCCCTGCGAGAGCGGCAGCACCTTCGCGAGGTTCCCGGCCGAGACGGCAAGCGTCCCGACGACGGCGAGCGCGACCGGATCGACGGCCCCGCCGAACCCGCCCACGAGCGCCGCGAGGACGAAAACAGCGGTCGCGACGTCGAGCGCCCACACGACGCTGCTCGCGAGCGACACCCGAACGAGCGCGCCCGCGTCCGCGGCGACGACGCGGACGGCGGCGCCGAACCGGACCGCCGCGTCGACGGCTCGGGCGAGCCGGGATCCCGCAGCGCGATCGCGGAGGGCCGGACCGAACTGCCGGTCGCTCCGAGCGACGACGACGGTGAGCGCCGAGAGCAGCGCGGCCGCGATCGCAGTGCCCCCGGCGACGACGAGCACCCGACCGGAGCCGTCGGGCGCGACGACCCGCCCCCCGGCGAGGCGGACGGCGAGCGCGGCGCCGCCGAGCGCGCCGAGCGCGATCAGGTCGAAGGCGCGCTCGACCGCCAGCGATGCGACGCCGGTAGCGTAGGGGACCTCACGGCGGTCGTTCAGCAGGTACGCGCGCACCCCGTCGCCGGCCCGGGCGGGGACGATCAGGTTCGCGGTCTGGCTCGCGAACACGGTCGCCGTGAGGAACGCCGTGCGACACCGGTGTCCCATCGGCCCGAGCACGTCGCCGTACCGCCGGCCGCGGACGGGCCACGACGACAGGTACGCGACGAGCGCGGCGGCGACGTAGACCGGGTCCGCGGTCGCGACCGCGTCGACGACGGCGGCGAGGTCGAGGGTCTGCGTCAACACCGCGCCGCCGATCGCGAGGACGAGGACGGTTCCCGCGACCGCGAGCGACCCCCGAGGGACGCGCGCTCGGAGCCGGGAGAGGCGCTCGCGGAGTCGAGCGGCGGCGGTTCGCGGTCTCAT
Organism: Halorubrum sp. C191; assembly: GCF_002727095.1. Classification (NCBI taxonomy): domain Archaea; kingdom Methanobacteriati; phylum Methanobacteriota; class Halobacteria; order Halobacteriales; family Haloferacaceae; genus Halorubrum; species Halorubrum sp. C191. Next base: position 77,468 of record NZ_NHNZ01000085.1, read on the forward strand.
ACGATTATTTAGGTCGCCCTAAAGAACATAACGCTGGCGGTTCGCGGAGGCGAACCGGCGGGGCGGGCCGGACCCGGCGCGACGCAACACGTTTGTTCGCGGGAATCGAACAACTACGCATGAGCGCGAACGAGGCAGACGCCGGCGCTGCGACCGAGGACGTGCGGATGTGGCTCGTCGAGCGCACGTACTCCGACGACGAGCAGAACATGGTGATCCTCACGTACGCGACGCCGGACGGCGAGCGCTACTTCCGCAAGGAGCGCGCGCTCACCTCCTTCACGGACGTGCGCGACACCACGGCCGCCGTCGACGCGGCGCCGTCGAACGTCGGAGCCGTCGACGACCCCGACGACCGCGAGCGCTACGCCGCCGAGGCGACGCGGATGGCCCGCGCCCACGACCCCGACGACGTCATCTGAGCCGCACCGCGGACGGGCCGCGAGCGACCGGGCCGCACAGCCTTTTCACCGCCCGGGCCCAACGCCCGGCCGATGCGCGCCACTCTCGAAACGCTCGGCGTCGCCCTCCTCGTCGGCGCCGCGCAGGCCCTCCTCGGCGTCGTCGGCCTCGCCGGACTGTTCGCGCTGTCGACCCCCGTCGCCGTCGCTCCCTGGACGCTCGTCACGAGCGTGTACGCGCACGGCTCCGTCGGCCACCTGCTGGCGAACGCCCTCGCGCTGCTGCTCGTCGGGCCCCTGGTCGAGCGCCGGACGACCCGCGCCCGCTTCCACGCGTTCGTGGTCACGACGGGCGCGCTCGCGGGCCTCGCGCAGGTGACCCTCGGGAGCCTACTCGGCCCGCCGGTCGCCGTGTTGGGGATCAGCGGCGCGGTGTTCGCGCTCGGCGGCTACCTCCTCGCGGGAAACGTCGTGAGCGAGACGCTGTTCGACCGCCTGCGCCTCTCGCCGCGAGTCCAACTGGTCCTGTTCGGGCTCGTCGCCGTCGTCGGTGATCGCGCACGCGACCGGGGCGTTCTGCGGGCTCGTCGCCGGACGCGTCGGCCTGCTCGACGCACGGTGACCGGAACCGGACCGGACGGTGGGCGCGGGCCGCGATCGACGGCGCCGAGGCTAGGCGATGTGAAAAACGAAAGGGGTGAAAGAGAAACGCCCTAGCGCTCAGTCTTCGAGAACGATCTCGATGCTGACGTCGTTCGGCACTTGGACGCGCATGAGCTGGCGGAGCGCGCGTTCGTCGGCGTCGATGTCGATCAGACGCTTGTGGACGCGCATCTCCCAGTGCTCCCACGTCGCCGTCCCCTCACCGTCCGGGGACTTGCGCGACGGGATCTCGAGCGTCTTCGTCGGCAGCGGGATCGGGCCCGACAGGGCGACTCCCGTCGAGTCCGCGATCTCGCGGACGTCGTCGCAGATGTCGTCGAGGTCCTCGGGGCTCGTGCCGGCGAGGCGGACGCGTGCCTGCTGCATCGATTATCGCTCGTTGACGTCCAGCACCTTGCCGGCCGCGATGGTCTGACCCATGTCGCGGATGGCGAAGCTGCCGAGTTCCGGAATCTCGCCGGACGGCTCGATGCTGAGCGGCTTCTGGGGACGCACGGTGACGACCGCCGCGTCGCCGGACTTGATGAAGTCCGGGTTCTCCTCGGCGACCTCACCGGACGAGGGGTCGATCTTCTGATCGATGGACTCGATCGTACAGGCGACCTGCGCCGTGTGGGCGTGGAAGACCGGGGTGTAGCCGGCCGTGATGACCGACGGGTGCTGCATGACGACGACCTGGGCCTGGAACGTCTCGGCGACGCTCGGCGGGTCGTCGGCCGGGCCACAGACGTCGCCGCGGCGGATGTCGTCCTTGCCGATGCCGCGGACGTTGAATCCGACGTTGTCGCCGGGCTCGGCCTTGGGCACCTCTTCGTGGTGCATCTCGACCGTCTTCACCTCGCCGCCCACGTCGGACGGCTGGAAGGAGACGTTGTCGCCGGTGTTGAGGATCCCGGTCTCGACGCGTCCCACGGGGACGGTCCCGATACCGGAGATGGTGTACACGTCCTGGATCGGCAGGCGGAGCGGCGCGTCCGTCGGCGGCTCGGCCTCCGGCAGGTCGTTGAGCGACTCCAGCAGGGTGGGGCCGTCGTACCACGAGGTGTTCTCGGACGCTTCGGCGACGTTGTCGCCCTCGAAGGCCGAGATCGGCACGAACGTGGTGTCGTCGGTCGCGAAGCGGACCTGGTTGAGCAGGTCCTCGACCTCGCTGATGACCTCCTTGTAGGAGTCCTCGCTGTAGTCGACGAGGTCCATCTTGTTGACGCCGATGATGAGCTCGTTGATCCCGAGCGTGCGGGCCAGGAACACGTGCTCGCGGGTCTGGGGCGCGACGCCGTCGTCGGCCGCGACGACGAGCACCGCGTTGTCGGCCTGCGAGGCGCCCGTGATCATGTTCTTCACGAAGTCACGGTGGCCCGGACAGTCGACGATGGTGAAGTAGTACTCGTCGGTGTCGAACTCCTGGTGGGCGATGTCGATCGTGACGCCGCGCTCGCGCTCCTCGGCGAGGTTGTCCATCACGTAGGCGAACTCGAAGCCGCCCTTGCCCTTCTCTTCGGCTTCCTCGCGGTGCTGCTCGATTACGTGCTCGGGGACGCTCCCCGTCTCGAAGAGGAGGCGACCCACGAGCGTACTCTTGCCGTGGTCGACGTGGCCGATAATGGCCAGGTTCTGGTGCGGTTTGTCACTCATGGGGTAATCACGCGCTAAGGCGCTCTGTGAGTAAGTTTCGGTTGATTCCACTAAAACGGTTTCGATACGGCCCACAGAGTATCGTGCCGCCGTCTTGCGATTCTCGACAACCCGGGGCACGCCACACGGCCGCACGGAGACCGTCGGTGGGCGAGTCGGGCGTCGGCTACTCCAGCCGGCCCACGTCGCCGAGGACCGCGCTCGCGGTCTCGGGGCCGCCTGCGCCGCGGCCGGAGATGTTGAGCCGGCCGGCGTGAGAGGTCTCGATCTGGACGATGTTCTGGGTGCCGGAGACCGCGAGCGTGCCGTTCTCGGGGACGAGCCGCGGCGCGACGCGGACGGTCTCGCCCGTCGCCTCGCCGATCAGCCGGACCGTCCGCCCGTCCTCGGCCGCGAGGCGGAGCGCGGAGCCGGGCACGTCGCGGATCCCCGAGACGTCGGCGTCTTCGAGCGTGAACTCCCGGGCGTCGGCGGGGTCGTCGACCGCGCCGAACGAGAGCACGTTTGCGAGGATGACGCACTTCAGCGCCGCGTCGGTGCCGTCCACGTCGAAGGAGGGGTCCGCCTCCGCGACGCCGAGGTCCTGCGCCTCCGCGAGCACGTGGTCGTAGTCCAGCCCCTCGGCGGCCATCCGCGTCAGGATGAAGTTCGCCGTCCCGTTGAGCACGCCCCGGACCGCCGTGACGTGGCCGGGCTCGATGTCCTCGACGGTCGACACTGCGGGGATCGCGCCACCCACGGTCGCCTCGAACCGGATCTGGCCGTCGCTGTCGCCGACGGCCGCCCGCAGGTCGCCGTACCGCTCCGCGACGGGGCCCTTGTTCGCGAGGACCGCGTGGCGGTCGCGCTCTAAGGCGGTCGTCACGTGCGAGAAGCCCGGCTCGGCGTCGCCGAGCGTCGTCGGCGTCGCCTCCACGAGGACGTCGTAGTCGGCCGCCAGCGCGTCTGCCGGGTCGTCGTCGCCGACGATCCCCCGTTCCGCCTTCCGCGCCACGACCGCGTCGGGGTCGACGCCGACGGCCTCTCCGCCGGAACCGCCCGTCCCGTCCGCGACGACCGCGGTCGACGAGTCGGCGACCGCGACGACCTCGTGGCCGTGTTCGCCCGCCAACTCGACGACGGAGCGCCCGACGGCGCCCGCACCGATCACGGCGAGTCTCACGCCTCCACCCCCGTGAGTGGCTCAACGACGCGGAGGTCCTTCTCCGCGGCGAGGTCGCGGACCGCGGCGAGCGCCGCGTCCGTCTCGCCGGCCCGGGCTTCGAGCCGGAGCCGCGCGCTCGACACCTCCTCGGTGCCCTGCGGGGCCGCGAGCGACACGTCGGCGACCGACGCCGACTCGCAGGCCTCGATGCTCGAGAGCGTGTCGGAGAGGTCGGTGTCGATAAGGTGGCCGAAGAGGAGCAGCGTCACCTCCTCGGCGTACCGCTCCGTGCCGGCCTGCATCACGTTCACGCCCTCGCTACGGAGCGCGTCGACAATCTCCTCGAACCGGTCCGGCGTCGCCTCGAAGTCGACCTCGACCGGGATCCGGCCGCGGGGCGTCTTGTTCCCGCGCTCGTGGTAGATCGACAGGAGGTTCCCGCCGTTGTCGGCGATCGGGTGGAGCGCGGCGAGCAGCTGCCCGGGCTCGTCGACCAGCTCCAGCCGGACCGTGTGCGTCGAGACCGCCGTCGAGGCGTGGCCGCCGTCGGGCGACGCTCCCGAGTCGGGCTCGTCGACGCCCGCCTCCGCGTCGAGCGCGGCCTCCGGCGCCCCGTCGCGACGGTCGCTCACTGCGCCACCTCCGGCGCCGCGCCGCGCCCGGCTTCATCGCGGCCGGTCGAGTCCGGATCGCTCGTCCGCGGACGCGCTCCTGTCCCCGACGTGGAGCGGTCGCTCGGTGGCTCCGTCGCGGTGCGCCGGGGGGGAGTCGTGCCCGTCTGCATACCCGAACGGAGTCGGACGATCCGGTATAAGCCTTCGGCGCTGGCAGGCGTTGCCTCGCTTCCGTGCCTGTCAACGCGGCGCACGGTTCGGGGAGGTCTGCCGCGATCGACGGCGTCGGGGCTCTCAGGCGGAAGACGCGAGAGAGAAGTTGACCGCAGAGACCGCGGACCGCGTCGTCGACTTAGAAGTAGTCGATCGACTGCGGCAGTTCGAGCTTCATCCCCTTGCGCTCGCGGATCTCCATGATCTTCTCGCGCTGGAGATTATCGACGAGGACGCGGAAGCCCGCGTTCTCGGTGTTCCACGAGGCGCGGCCCTCGGTGGCCGAGCGGATGTCGGAGGAGAACCCGATCATCTCCTCGACGGGCGCGATGCCCTCGACGACCATGAGGTCGCCCTCCTGGTACATGTCGTCGACGCGGCCGCGACGACCCTGGATCTCGCCGGAGGCCGCGCCCATGTGTTCGCTGGGCACGTCGATCCGGACGTCCTGGATCGGTTCGAGCAGGCGGACCTCGCCGTCGATCAGCGAGCGGTGGACCGCGTCGCGGACCGCCGGGATGACCTGCGCCGGACCGCGGTGGATGGTGTCCTCGTGGAGCTTCGCGTCGTGGAGTCGGAACAGCGACCCCTGGACCGGCTCGGCGGCCAGCGGACCGTCGTCGAGCGCCTCCTGAAGCCCCTCCAAGACGAGCTCCATCGTCTCGTTGAGGTGCTGGATCCCCTTCGTGTCGTCGATGAGGATGTTGGTCCGGTGGATGTCCTCGACGTTCTGGGAGGTGTCCTTGTCCATGCCGGCCTCCTGTAGCGCCTCGCGGCGCTCCAGTTCGGGCATGTCCATCGAGACCTCGCCGAGCTGGATGGCGTCGACGATCTCCTGGTCCATCGGCTCGACGGTGATGTAGAACTTGTTGTGGCGGTTCGGCGACTGCCCCTCGACCTCGCGAGAGGACTCCTGGGGCTGCTCGCGGAACACGACGATCGGTTCGCCGGTGATGACCGGGATGCCCTGGTTGTCGCGAATCCGCTGGGTGATCACTTCGAGGTGGAGCTCACCCTGCCCGCTGATCAGGTGCTCGCCGGTGTCCTCGTTGATCTCGATCTGGATCGTCGGGTCCTCCTTGGCGACCTGCTGGAGCGTCTCGATGAGCTTCGGCAGGTCGTCCATGTTCTGCGCCTCGACGGACTTCGTGATGACCGGCTCGGAGATGTGTTCGATCGACTCGAACGGCGTCATCTCAACCGAGGAGACGGTGGAGCCGGCGATGGCGTCACGCAGTCCGGTGACGGACGCGATGTTCCCCGCCGGGACACGGTCCACCTCCTCGCGTTCGGACCCCATGAAGAGCCCCACGCTCTGGATGCGGTTCTTCCCGGCCGTGCCGGAGACGTACAGCTCCTGGCCCTTCTCCAGCGTGCCGGAGAAGACGCGGCCAGTCGCGATCTCGCCCGCGTGCGGGTCCATGGAGATGTCGGTAACCATGAAGACGACGTCGCCGTCCTCGTCGACCAGCTGCATCCCCTCGGCCAGCTCGGTGTCCGGGTCACCGCGCCAGATGCGCGGGACGCGGCGGGGCTGCGCGTCGACCGGGTTCGGGAAGTGTTCGCAGACCATGTCGAGCACGACGTCAGACAGCGGCGTCCGCTCGTGGAGCTCCTGCCGCTTGTCGTTCTGTTCGAGCTCCATGATGTCGCCGAAGTCCATGCCGGTCCGCTGCATCGAGGGCATCGAGACGCCCCACTTGTACAGCGCGGAGCCGAAGCCGACCGTGCCGTCCTCGACGGAGACGGTCCAGTCCTCGGGGATGTCGTCCATGTTCTCGGCCATCCCGCGGATGAGCTCGTTGACGTCGGCGATGACCGACATCAGCCGCTCTTGCATCTCCTGGGGCCCCTCCTGGAGCTCCGAGATGAGGCGGTCGACCTTGTTGATGAACAGCGTCGGCTTCACGCCCTCGCGGAGCGCCTGTCGGAGCACCGTCTCCGTCTGGGGCATCGCGCCCTCGACGGCGTCGACGACCACCAGCGCGCCGTCGACCGCGCGCATCGCGCGAGTGACGTCGCCCCCGAAGTCCACGTGGCCCGGGGTGTCGATGAGGTTGATGAGGTGGTTGGTGTCCTCGTACTCGTGGGTCATCGAGACGTTCGCCGCGTCGATGGTGATCCCGCGCTCCTGCTCGTCCTCCTTCGTGTCCATCGCGAGCTGCTCGCCCGCGGTGTCCTCGGAGATCATCCCGGCGCCCGCCAGCAGGTTGTCAGACAGCGTCGTCTTCCCGTGGTCGACGTGGGCGGCGATGGCGATGTTCCGGATGTGCTCCGGGTTGTCCATCAGCCGCTCACATTCCTGAACGATCTTCTTGCGTCGGCCCATTATACCGAGTGTTACCGAAAGGAGGGTCAAAAGGGTAGTGTTTCGTCGCGGCCGATTCGCCGGGGATCACCCCCGATCCCCGGCGATTTCGTGTCGCACAGTGTCACGGAACGACCGCCGCGGGCGCCCGGGTCGAGACCCCGGCGGAGCGGGCATCGGCGCGGTTTTAAGAGCCGACTCGGGAAACGGTGAGTATGAACGAGACGCTCTCACGGCTCGTCGACAGCGGCGTCGTCGCGGTGCTCCGCGGGGTGCCCGCCGACCAGCTCATCGAGATCGCGGAGGCGCTCCGCGAAGGCGGCGTCACCGCCGTCGAGATCACCGCCGACACGCCGAACGTCGCGGACCTCATCGACGAGGTGACCGCCTCCTTCGACGACGAGGTCGTCGTCGGCACCGGTACCGTCCTCGACAGCGAGACGGCCCGGACGACGCTGATGGCGGGCGCCGAGTTCGTCGTCTCGCCGAGCCTCCACGAGGACGTCATCGAGACGTGTAACCGCTACGGCGCGGTCAGCGCACCCGGCGTGATGACGCCGACGGAGGCGGTCCGCGGCTACGAGGCGGGCGCCGACTTCGTGAAGGTGTTCCCCGCGAAGACGGTCGGGCCGGCCCACCTCGGCGCGATGAAGGGGCCGCTCGGCCAGATTCCGATGATGCCGACCGGCGGCGTCAGCCCGGACAACGCCGCGGAGTACGTTGAGGCGGGCGCGTTCGCGGTCGGCGCGGGCGGCGCGCTCGTCGACTACGACGCCGCCGAGCGCGGCGACTATGAGGTCATCACCGAGACCGCCCGCGAGTTCACGCGGGTGGTCGAGGAAGCGCGCGGCGACTGAACCCCGAGGGTCCGGCGCGGTGAGGCCCGCTCGACCCGCGGCCGCTCCCCCCACCTCACATGAAGTCCGCGATGCCGGACTGCTTGTTCGTGTCGTCCTCGAAGATCGACTCTAACGACTGGTCTAACACCTTCAGCCGCTGTTTCGTGTAGGGCCGGCAGTCGAACCGCTCCGCCACCTCGATGGCGGTGTCAACGTACTTGCTCACCGACCCCTCGTGGACGGTGAGGTTCACGCGGCCGCCGCACTCGCGGCACTCGCCCGTCAGCGGCATCCGCCGGTACTTTTCGCCGCAGTCGAGACAGCGCGTTTCCTGCCGCGAGAACGCCCGGAGGTTCCCGATGATGTCCGGCAGGAAGTGGTACTCGATCACCCGCTCCGCCACGTCGGTCTCGTCGACCGCGCGGAGCTTCCGGGCCAGCTCCAGCTGGGCGTCCATCTTCTCCATCATGTCGCCGAGCGTCTTGTACGCCGAGAGGTCCGGTCCCATCGCGATGTCGGTGGTGTCGTGGGTGTGGTCGAACCCGTGGTACTCGTCGTCGGTGCCGAGCGTGTCCTCGCCGATCTGGATCAGCTCCTCGACCGCCTCCGGGTCGGCCATCTCTCGGGACGCCTCGTACAGCTCTTTGGGGTACTCCCGCACGATGTCGACGTTGTGCGCCTCGTCGTCGATCTCGGAGGGGTCGATTCGCGAGGACATCACCAGCGGCGCGTCCATCCGCCCGCCGCGCTGATCGGGCAGAAATTCTTTCGAGAAGTTGAGCAGTCCGTCCATAAGCAGCATCACGCAGTCCTCGTCACCGTCACACTGACCGGAGTACACGTCGTTCGCGACGAGCGTGTTTGTCTCCTCAACAGTCAGACAGTATGTGAATTCGATGTCGGACTGGACCATCTCGACAGAGACGACTTCGTCAACCCAAACGTCGCCTCCGTCACCGAAGAGTCGCTGTGTTCGGGTATCGACGCGGTCCAGCACGTCAGTAAGCGTCTCGTCCTTGCGGCCGAGATGGAAGCCGACTCGGTCGGCGAACCGCACGGCGTTCTGTGATGTGATCTTGAGGACCCAGGATTCGAACGACTGCTCGCCGTCGTAGAACTCGGCCACCGCACCCGTCTTCGGGGTACGCTCCTCGCGATACACTTTCGTAGCGATACCGAACCGCTTGAGGGCTGCGATTAGGTCGGACTGTAGGTCGTTGCTCACCGTATGTGCGCGAACCTCGACGCGTTCGCTAGACGTGCTTCCGTCGCCAGAGAAGTACGCCGCGAGGAACGTTCGGAGAATCGAGTCCGGTGCGGAGAGCACGCAGTCCGGGATTAGTTTCGTCTCCGCACGACTCCCGGCGTCAAGAACATCCGAGAACAGCGTCGTGACGAGGCGACTGGAAACAGTAATCTTCCATTCGTTCTCCTCGAACGCCTCAACGTCAAATACGTCGTCAAAGACGTCAATGATCTCGTCGCGTGGCACGTCGTCCGGCGTACAGATTGTCGTCTGGTAAAATGACCCAGCCTCCTGCCGGGTGAACCCTTCTGCAGCGTAGTATCCGAGCATCGTGCCGACCGTCTCGTCGACATCGAACTGACGCGAAATCGAAGCGCTGTCTCGACGGATTCCAAGTGTCACGTCGGTGGGAACGCGTTCGACGACAGTGTCGCAGTCGTACAGTTCGATCAGAACGCCGGCCGAGATGCTGTCGCGAGACACCCAGTTGTACACCGTCGACTGACTAACGTCGAGGAGTTCCGCAACAGGCTTCAGGTAGTTCTCGGCGTCTGTCGCATCATCGAGGAGTTGTTTGAGATTAGATTCGCCGAGCCCTCGGATCATCAGGTCGTCGTTCGAAACGGCGTCCGCGTCGAGGAATTCCGCGAGCAGGTCGAACGTCGCTGTTTCCCCGTCAACCGAGATCTGTTTCGGCGCAGGGAGCGCATCTTCCGTGGTTAATTCTCGGGCCGACACGCGCTCGATTCCATCGCCGGTCCACCGACGCATCGAGTGGTCGGGCGTCACCGTCAGCTCCTGTCCACTCTTTGTTTCGACGCGGACGAGGTGGTCAGGCGAAGGATGCTTCGAGAGTGCTTCAGCCCGTTGGAGCGTTTTCTCGCCATCCTCAGTTACGGACGGTACATACACATCGTCATCGAGTTTCTGGACAAGCGTCCCGAAGTCGTCCTCTTCAGCCGTTTCGGCGTCAAGTCGGTCCTCAACGAGTGTCTCGATGGGGTCGTAGTGCCACTTTCCGGCTTCGTCCTCGTACCAGATTTTCGTCTCCGGGTGGAAGCAGTTCCGCCGTTTCGCGGCGTGAAAGTACGGATGAGCGTATCCGACCGCGGCCGACGTGAAACCCACCACTCTCCCAACAGTCGCGGCGCTCGTGTGGGGCGCCATCCCGAAGACGAGCTCGCCGACGAGGTCGTCGCGCTCGTTCACCTCGTAGAAGCGGTCGAGCCCGTAGAACTGTTCGAGGAGGTCGTCGACGAAGTCGGCGGTCTTGAGCATGTGCTCGGCCGCGCCGTCCGAGAGGACGATGTCCTGGACGCGCAGTTCGACCACCTGGTCGTCGTGGCGCAGCGGCTCGCCGTCAATATCGGTCTCGTAGCCGAGCTCGCGGAAGTGGTCGGCGGTGACGTCGAGCTCCTCGGGCCGGACCGCGGTGACCGGGAGGTCGGTCATGTCGTACCGGACCGTTCCGTCCTTGAACGACGTGACGCCGTTCTTCGCGCGGAGGACGCCCTTCTCGATCGGCTCCGGCGTCTTGTTCCGCGAGGTGAGCCCCTGAACCCCCTTCAGGATCTCGAAGGCGGACTCGCGCTCGCCGACCGTCTCCAAGGCGGTGCGGTACGCGTCGTTGACGTCGACCTCCTGATACCCCGCGGCCGTCACCTCCCACTCGCAGTTCGGGCACTCGACGCGGCCGGCCTCGTCGGGCTCGCAGACGGTGCCGCAGTCGTTACACTCGTAGTGCGGTTCGGTGTGCGTCTCGCAGTCGGGGCACAGCGCGGCGTAGGTGTGCTCGCCGCAGTCCGGGCAGACGCGGTCGGAGACCTCCAGTTCGTGTCGCCCCCGCCGGCCGGTGTCGTCCATCACGTTCGCGGCCTCGGCGACGTCGCGCTGGGGGCCGCCCGCCTCGTTGATCGGGAAGAGGGTGTGGACCGCCGGCGAGAGGTCGCGGCTCTCCGACTTCTCGGGGCGTCCCATCCGGTTACCGATGCGGGTGGGGGCCCGCTCGCGCACTTCGAAGGGGGCGACCTCGTTGACCGCGCGGATCGCGTTCTCGCCGTCGGCGTACTCCCGGGCCGCGGGGGAAAGGTCCGCGGGGTCCCACTCCTTCCGGAGGCCGTCGTCGATCCCGAGCGACCGCGCGAGCGGCCGCCACGTCGGGATCCGGAGGGCGTCCGGGGTCGCCGCGTGTTCGATCAGCAGCGACTCCAGCGTGTCTTGGACCTGATCCGTGCGCTCGATCGCGAGGACGCCCTCGACGACCTCGCCAGCCGCGATCGCGTCGGCGAGCGCCGCGAACGCGTCGACCGACACGTCGTGCCAGAGGTAGGTGTACTCGGGGTGGAGCGGGCAGTCGTGCTCGCGCGCCCACGAGAGCGCCCGGTCGACACCGGGGTGTTCGAGGTCGACGTGCGGGTCGTCGCGGAGCGCGCGGACGTCGGCGCCGGCCGCCTCGAACTCCTGGACCCACCACTCGGGGGCGTACGAGGCGGGCGCGAGCGGGTGGTTGTTCTCGACGAACTCCCCGTAGTTGACGAGGTACTCGCCCAGGTCGAGGACCTTCTCGACGCCGTTGCGGAGCTCCTTCGCCTCCTCGGGGTCGTCGATCCGGCGGACCTCGCCGTTCGCGAGCCGGACCGTGGGGCCCTCGATGGAGTCGACCGGGACGACGCCGTGCGCCTTCCCCGGCCGCTCGGTCTTGATCTGCGTGCCGGCCGCGAGGAAGTCGTCGACGATGTGCATCGTGGCGGGGTGGACGCCGCCGGTCGCGAAGCCGTGGTTGCGCGCCCGGCCGTACCGGAGTCGGAAGCCGCCAGCCTCGCTCGGGTGGGTGAACACGGGCCGCCCCGCGATGAGGTCGCGGAGGAACTTCTGTGAGGGGTCGGCCCGCGGCGGTCCGGCCGCGTCGTCGGCCGCGCTCTCGTCTCCCTCGGTGTCCGCCGCGTCGTCGGCTTCGGCGTCGCCGTCACCGTCTCCCGTGCCGCTCTCGGTGTCCTCGTCGGCCGCGGCGCCCCCGTCGCCCGCCCCGTCTTTCCCGATCGTCCCGTCGATCAGGTCCTGGAGCCACGGCCAGTCGACCTCCTCGAGGTCACGGGTGTACCGCTGGATCTTCGGGGCCTTCAGCGCGATCCCCTCGGCGGCGACGAGGCACATCCCGCCGCGCGCGGAGTTGGTGTCGACGCGTTCGAGGTCGCGGAACCCCGAGACCTCCTCGTCGCTCGTCGCCTCCCCGTCGAGCATGACGGGGATGTGCTTGGCGATGAACTTCGACTCCTTGTCCTTCGGCGTGTACTGGAGCCCGGTGTCCTTGTCGTAGAGGGCGATCTCCTCGGCGTAGCGCTCGACCTCCACGTCGCGGGGCTTGTACTCGTCGACGTCGAGCAGCGACCGGGCGTAGTCGGCGACGAGCACGGACAGCGCCTGCGCCGTCCCGCCCGCCGAGCGGATCGGACCGGCGTAGTAGACGTTGACGAACTCCGTGCCGTCGTCGTTCTCCAACAGCTCGACGCGGTCGATCCCCTCGATCGGCGCGGCGACGACCCCCTCGGTGAGCAGCGCGACCGCGGTCCGGACCGCCCCCTCGATCTTCCCCTCGCGGGAGTCGTAGTCACCGACGTTGCCGTCGACGAAGTCAGTGACCAGCTCCAGAGCCGCCTCCTCACGAGACATCTCGCCCTCCAGCTCGCGGACGCGCTCGGCGACGCCGTCGATGCCGAGGATGTTCTCGACGCGGTCGGCCATGTCGCGGGCGATCGGGATCTCGATCTCCGGCTCCGGGTCCCGGCCCTGCTCTTTGGCCGTCTCCGCGACATCCCACGCCTCGTCGAGTCGCTCTTCGATCCGGGCGAAGTAGCGCTCGTCGTCCGGTCTCATCGGGCCTCTGGGGTCCGGTGGCGCGGTCGACGGGTCACAGCCACAGGTCGAGGTCCGTCGCCTCGTCGTGCGAGCGCTCCAGCGGCTCGGCGAACGCGCGCAGGTGACACTCGCCGGCCCAGACCGTCGCCGAGTCGAGGTGCCCCGCGAGCGCCTGTCCGCTCGGCCGCGAGAGGACGGCGTGGGTGTGTGCGAACACGTCACCCTCCAACAGCGAGACGTTGCCCACGCAGGCGGCCACCTCGAGCGGTTCGTCGAACGTCACCGATCGATACTCGGTATCGTCTTGGTCGTAGAACCAGACGTTCGCGTCCTGGACCGCACCGAGCGCCGTGAACCAGCCGGCCTCGACGTCTTCCTCGCGGGCGAGCGACTCGATCTCCTCGCGCCAGTCGGCCCCCGTTTCGAACCGCGCGACGTACTCCGCCGTTGGTTCGACCTCGCGGTGGTACATAGCAACTCCCCACGGCGGCCGGGGAGAAAAAGGCTTCAGTCGGACCGAGAAGGACGGCGGACTCAATTCAATATAGCGTTATGTGATACATCTAGCGACGACAGCGAGAGTCAGAGAGACGACAATAAGGCCGAGAGAACGCGTCTACACCGTAGAAACGGTGGATCTACAGAGACGGGCGGTCCAGTAGCTGACGGCGTTGCGACTCGCCGAGCGGAAAGAGAGGAAAGGCGTGGTCGGCCGGGTTCAGAACGGCGCCTGGGGGCCTTCGTCGTCACCGTCGTCGTCGGTCGTCTCCCCGGGGAAGGAGGGAGACATCCCGCCGCCGCTGCTGGTGCCGCCGAGGTCGCCGTCGGCGCCGGCCGACGCGCCGGTGTCGGCGTGGACCGTCTCGATCTCGGGGATCTCTTTGACCATCCGGGACTTGATCGCCTGGATCGTCATCGGGGAGATACCGCAGCCGGAACAGGCCCCGCCGAGCTGGACCGTCACCTCGCCCTTCTCGCGGTCGAGGTGGGCGATGGCGGCGCTGCCGCCGTGCATCTGGATCTGCGGGAAGTTGCGCCGCAGGAAGTTCGTGATCCGCTCGCGGAGTTCGTTGTCCGCGTCAGCCGTGTCCGTGCTCATGCCCGCGAGTTGGCGGGCACCGGGCTTATGCCTTTGGTTCGGCCGGATCCGCTCCCGTCGCGGGTCGCGTCGGACCCCTACTCCGGTCGGTCGACCCCAAGGGTCCGGTACAGTTCGGACTCGATCCGCTCGACGTACTCCTCGAGCGTCTCCTCAAACGTCTCGTCGTCGACCGCGACGGCGCCGCGGATGCGCTCGCGCGGGTTCTCCGGGAGCTCGACGCGGAACTCACCGTCCTCGTAGAACGGCTCCGACTCGTTGAGCACGGTCTGGTCGATGCCGTGGATCAGCTCCGAGTCGTACCGGTCGTTCATCTGGTTGAACGCGTTCTTGTACGCCCGCTGGAGCTCGTTGAAGTAGTGCGCGTACTTGTCCTCGAACTTCTCCGGGTCGAACTCGTCGGCCATGTCGCCAGCGAGGGCTCGGCGGGAAAAAAGCCGGTCGATCGCCCCCGAGACGCCGAAACGGGGGCCCCCTCGAACTCGCGGTTCGGGGAGAGATTCGAACGTGGCCGACAAGATAAATTATATGTCGCGATATAGAATTTGATCGGCGCCGGTCACCGGGTCCGAAGCGAGAGTCACGACTCGGCGGCCGACAGCGAGAGGCTCGAACGGCGGGCGACGGCGGAGCGACGCACCACCGGCCCGCGTTCGGCGGGGGCAGAGTCAGAGAGAAAACCGGGAGCGCGGCGATCGGGTTACTCGAGATCGAAGCGGTCGAGCTTCATGATCTCGCTCCACGTCGCGGCGAAGTCCTCGACGAACTTCTCCTCGTCGCTGGCGTACACGTCCGCGATGGTCCGGAGTCGCGCGTTCGAGCCGAAGATGAGGTCGGCGCGCGTCGCCTCCCACGCGACCTCACCGGTGTCGCGGTCGCGGATCTCGTAGACGTCCTCGTCTTCGGTGACCGCGTCCCACTCGTACTCCATGTCGAGCAGATTCGCGAAGAAGTCGTTGGTGAGCGCGCCGGGCTCGTCGGTGAAGACCCCGCGGTCGGAATCGCCGTACGTCGCGCCGAGCGCGCGCAGACCGCCGGCCAGAACGGTCATCTCGCTGGCGGTCAGGTTCAACAGGTCCGCCTTGTCGACCATGAGGTCCTCGACCGGCTCGTCGGCGTCGCCGAGGTAGTTACGGAAGCCGTCGGCCTCCGGCTCGAGCGCCTCGAAGGAGTCGACGTCGGTCTGCTCCGCCGTCGCGTCGACGCGGCCGGGCTCGAACGGCACCTCGACGTCGTAGCCCGCGTCGGCCGCGGCCCGCTCGACGGCCGCCGTCCCACCGAGCACGATGAGGTCGGCGAGCGAGACGCGGACGTCGTCGTCGCGCGACTCGTTGAACTCGGTCTGGATCTCCTCGAGCGTCGAGAGGACGTCAGCGAGCGCCTCGGGCTCGTTGGCCTCCCAACTTCGCTGCGGTTCGAGGCGGATGCGGGCGCCGTTGGCGCCGCCGCGCTTGTCGCTGTCGCGGTAGGTGGACGCCGCCGCCCACGCGGTCTTGACGAGTTCGCCGGTCGACAGGCCGGACTCGAGGAGCGCGTCCGTGAGCTCGGCGACCTCCGCGTCGCCGATGGCCTCGTAGTCGGCCTCGGGCAGGGGGTCCTGCCAGATCATCGTCTCTTCCGGGACCTCGGGGCCGAGGAACCGCTCCGGCGGGCCCATGTCGCGGTGGATGAGCTTGTACCACGCCTTCGCGAACGTCTCCTGGAACTCTTCGGGGTCGTCGCGGAACTCCTCTAAGACGGCCCGGAAGTCGTCGTCGTGCTTCAGGGCGACGTCCGTCGTGAGCATCATCACGTCCTCCTTGTCGTCGGGGTCCGCGACGCCGGGCGCGGCGTCGTCGAGCTCGTCGTTCTCCGTTGTCCACTGCCACGCGCCGCCGGGACCCTTCTCCGGCTCCCAGTCGTAGGTGAGCAGGTTGTTGACGTAGCTCATGTCCCAGACGGTCGGGGTGGCGTTCCACGGCCCCTCGATGCCGCTGGTGATCGCGTCGGGGCCCATCCCCTCGCCGAACTCGTTGTCCCAGCCGAGTCCCTGGAGGTCGATGGGGGCGTCCTCGGGCTCCGGACCGAGGTTGTCGCCGTCGTCGGCGCCGTGGACCTTGCCGAAGGTGTGGCCGCCGGCGATGAGGGCGACGGTCTCCTTGTCGTTCATCGCCATGCGGCTGAACGACTGGCGGATGTTCTTCGCGGACCCTTCGAGGTCGGGCTCGCCGTTCGGCCCCTCGGGGTTCACGTAAATGAGGCCCATCACGGTGTTGCCGAGCGGCGCCTTGAGGTCGCCCTCCTCGTCGAAGCGCTCCTCGGAGGTCGTCTCGAACTCGCTCTCGGGGCCCCAGTCGACCGCGTCGTCGCCCCGGAAGTCGTCCTCGCGCCCGCCCGCGAAGCCGAACGTCTCGAAGCCCATCGACTCGAGCGCGACGTTGCCGGCGAGGACGATGAGGTCCGCCCACGAGAGCTTCTCGCCGTACTCCGTCTTCACTGGCTCCAGCAGCCGCCGGGCCTTGTCGAGGTTCACGTTGTCCGGCCAGCTGCTGATCGGGGGGAGGCGCTGGTGGCCGCCGGCGGCGCCGCCGCGGCCGTCGAGCGAGCGGTACGTGCCGGCGCTGTGCCACGCCATCCGGATGAACAGCGGCCCGTAGTGGCCGTAGTCGGCTGGCCACCACTCCTTCGAGTCGGTCATCACGTCTTCGAGGTCGGACTTGACCGCCTCGAGGTCGAGCTCCTCGAACGCCTCGGCGTAGTCGAACTCCTCGCCGTAGGGACCGATGTCGGCGGAGTTCTGATCGAGCAACTCCAGGTCCAACTGGTCCGGCCACCACTCTTGGGTGTTACTAGCCATCAAAAAATAGTCGCCCTTCTTTACGGATAATATTGTCTAATACGAGGAGACAATAATCGATATAACGGAGAGTTTCTATCGAGAAACTGAAGTTCTGTTTTCCGATCTGCGAAGTCGGCGTCGTGGACCGCAGCGGCGCTCCGCATGGCGTGCTCCGCCGAGAAGTGAGTGGCGACCCCGCTACGGATCGAGAAGTCGACAGTTCGATAATCATGTGTGAGAGTTCCACCCGAGGGAGGCGGGCGCGTCCGTTCGCCTCGCGGCCACTTCTGACTCCGCGCGGGAGCGTCGAGTCGCCGACGGCGCCGACCCGGGGTCTCGAAGACGGGCCGCTCAGCGGTTCAGCGTGTGGATCGCCTGCCCGCGAGCGTTCTCCGCGGCCTCCATCACCGCCTCCGCGAGCGTCGGGTGGGTGTGGACGGTGGCGGCCACGTCTTCGAGGGTCGCGCCCATCTCGACCGCGAGCGCGACCTCCGCGATCAGCTCCGACGCCTCGGGTCCGACGATCTGCCCGCCGAGGACGAATCCGGTCTCCTCGTCGGCGACGATCCGGGCGAACCCCTCGGTGTGGCCGGTCGTCATCGCCCGGCCGGAGGCGTTGAACGGCATCTCGCCGACGACGGGATCGAAGCCGGCGTCCTCGGCCTCGGCCTCGGTCATCCCGACCGTCCCGATCTCGGGGTCGGTGAACACCGCGGCGGGGACGGCCTGTCGGTCGAGCGCGGCAGGTTCACCGGCGATCACCTCGGCGGCGACGATCCCCTCGTTCGAGGCCGCGTGCGCGAGCATCGGGTCGCCCGCGACGTCGCCGACGGCGTGGATGTGCTCGACCGCCGTGCGCGTGCGATCGTCCGTCTCGATGAAGCCGCGGTCGTCCGTCTCGATACCGGCGTTCGCTACGTCGAGGCCGTCGGTGACTGGCTGACGGCCGACCGCGACGAGGATCTTGTCGACGCCGTACGTCGACTCCTCGCTGTCCTCCGTCTCGGTGTGGAGGAGGTACCCGCCGTCGGGCGCCTCCGACCACTCGCTCGCGCCCTCGCCGAAGTTGAACTCGACGCCGAGCTCCGCGGCGCGCTCCCGGACGATCCGCTTCACGTCGTCCTCGTAGGGGTCGAGGATGTCGTCGAGCATCTCGACGACCGTCACGTCGGCCCCGAGCTTGGCGTACGTCGTCGCCAACTCCATCCCGATGTAGCCGCCGCCGACGATCCCGAGCCGGTCCGGGACGGTGTCGGCGTCGAGCGCGTCGGCGGAGCTCCAAACGTGGTCCTCGGCGAACTCGAAGCCGGGGATCTGGATCGGACGCGAGCCGGTCGCGACGACCGCGTGTTCGAACGAGAGCGTCTCAGAGCCCTGCCCGTCGCCGCCGTGCGCGACGCGGACGGTGTCCTCGCCGACGAACGAGGCGGTCCCTTCGATCAGGTTCACGCCGTTCGCCTTACAGAGCTTCTCGACGCCGCCGGTGAGCCGGTCGACGACGCCATCTTTCCACTCGATCATCTTCCCCATGTCGACGGCGGGGTCCGCGTGGACGCCCATGAACTCCGCGTTGCCGGCCTCGTGGGCGAGCCCGCTCCCCGTGATCAGCGCCTTCGAGGGGATACAGCCGCGGTTGAGACAGGCGCCGCCGTAGGCGTCCTTCTCGACGAGGGTCGTGTCGAGCCCCTCCTGTGCGGCGCGGATGGCGGCGACGTAGCCGCCCGGCCCCGCGCCGATGACCAGTACCTCCGTTCCCGTGGTGACATCTCCGACGACCATTATTCGTTGAGTAACAGCAGGGGGTTTTCCAAGTGTTCCATGACGGTGTTCGCGAACTCGGCCGCGACCGCGCCGTCGACGACGCGGTGGTCGATCGATAAGGACAACGGGAGCGTCGGCGCCGGGACGACCGTCGAGTCGTCCGAGTCGTCGAGGAACTCGGACTCGACGTCCGCGTGGTCGCGGACGACAGGGCGCTCCTCGATGGCCCCGAGCCCGAGGATCGCCGTCTCGGGGTAGTTGATGATCGGCGTGGCGTACTCGCCGCCGATCGCGCCGAAGTTGGTGATAGAGAAGGTCCCGCCCTGCATCTCCGCGGGCTTGAGCTTCCGCTCTCGGGCGCGCGAGGCGAGGTCGTTCACCGCGTCGGCCAGCTCGAAGAGCCCCTTCTCGTCGACGTTCTCGACGACGGGAACCATGAGACCCGCGTCGGTCGCGACCGCGATGCCGAGGTTGTACTCGCTTTTCAACACGATCTCCTCGTCGTCCTCCCGGAGCTCGCTGTTGAGGTACGGGTACTCCTTCAGCCCGGCGACGATGGCCTTCATCACGAACGGCATGTAGGTGAGCTTCACCCCCTCGGCCTCGGCCTTCGGCTTCAGCTCCTCGCGGGCCTCCACGAGCGCGTCGACCTCGGCGGTGTCGTGGTGGGTGACGTGCGGCGCCGTGAACTTCGAGCGCTCCATCTGCTTGCCGATGGTGCGCCTGACGCCGCGGTACGGGACGGTCTCGTCGCCCGACGCGGGAGCGCTCGTCTCGGACGCGTCGCCGGCGGTCACGGCGGGCTCCGTGCCCGGGCCCGTCTCGACCGGTTCCGGCTCGGGCGTCGACGCGGGCGACTCCAGCGCGTCAGCGTACGCGTTCACGGCCTCGGCCGTGACGAACGCCTCGCCGTCCCGGGTCTGGTCGGTCGGCACGTCGTTGATGTCCACGTCGCGGTCGCGCGCGGCCTTCCGCGTGGCGGGCGTCGCGAGCGTCGTCTCCCGGCCCGCGGGGTCGGGCCCGCCGGCGGGCGTCGCCGGGGCGTCGGCGGCGCCACGCTTGCTGACCGCGGACTTCCGCCCGTCGGAGCCGGTATCGGTCGGCGGCTGTCTCTTCTCCACATCTCCCAGCCCA
>NZ_NHNZ01000217.1:0-14420 GCF_002727095.1 Halorubrum sp. C191
CGCCGGCGCCGAGCGACGGGTCGGTGACCCAGACGAATCCCCCGTCGCCGACCCCCTCCGAGAAGTCGGTCGTCCAGACGAATCCCCCGTCGCCGGCGCCGGCGGTCAGCTCCCCGCTCGGGACGAACCGGCCGGTGCTCTCGTCGGCCGCGACCCCGGCGAGCCAGCGGAACCCGTCCGTGTCCGACGCGTCGACGAGCCGGTCGACCCAGACGAATCCGCCGTCGTCCGCCGCCGCCGCGGCGGCACCCGTTTCGGACGCCGAATCGTCCGGTCCGGCCTCTGAGTCCGTCGCCGCGGCCGTTGCGACACCTGGCCCGGCGGCGCCCGCCGCCTCGGCGCTGTCGGTCCCCGCATCGCCGAAGCCCCGCCGCTCCATGGCGCCCCACGACTGGTCGCCGCGGAGGTACTCGATCAGGCCGTGCCAGGCGACGATCGTCTTCCACTGGCGGTAGCCGAAGTTCTCTAACACGCCGTACCAGAGCAGTCGGAGGACTTCCCACGGGGACTCGTAGCGGTTGTAGCTCCACACCTCGCTGAACACGCCGAACCAGGAGAGGAACACGCCGGCGCCGACCGTGAGCAGCAGGAAGAGGAGGAAGAACTCGACGTTGAGGATGCCGAGGTACCACCCCAGCGGAAGCAACACGTAGCCGAACCCCTCGATGAGCGGGCCGAGCGCCTCGGCGGCGGTGAAGAACGGTAACACGACCGTGCCGACGCGACCGTACGCCCGACGGAAGAACATCCGCCGGCTCGCGACAACGGTCTCTATCATGCCGCGGTACCAGCGCCGCCGCTGGCGCCCCAGCGTCCGGAGCGTCTCCGGGACTTCGGTCCACGCGACGGGCTCCGGGACGAACTCGATCCGGTAGTCGACGTCGTTGTCCGAGAGGTGTTCGTGGAGGCGGACCACCACGTCGAAGTCCTCCGTGATCGTGTCGTGGCGGTAGCCGCCGATCTCGCGGACGCGGTCGGTCCGAAACACGCCGAACGCGCCGGAGATGAGGATCAGCCCCTTCAGCCGGGCGAGCCCGAGCCGCCCCGAGTAGAACGCCCGCAGGTACTCCATCACCTGAACGCCCGCGAGCCCGGTCTTCGGGAGGTTCACCTCCTTGACCTGTCCGTCCTGAACGACGCACTCGTTCGCCACGCGGATCGTGCCCCCGCTGGCGACCGTCCGCGAGGGCTCCTCGAGGAACGGCGCGACGACGTCTAACAACGCGTCGCTGTCGATCACGGTGTCCGCGTCGACCGCGCAGAACAGCTCTTGGTCGGTGAGCCAGACGCCGGCGTTGAGCGCGTCGCTCTTCCCGCCGTTCTCCTTGTCGACCACGAGGAGGTTCTCGTGGGTCGCGGAGCGGTACACGCCCCGGATCGGTTCCGAGGGCACGTCGTACGGCACCTCGGCGTCGACCGGGCGGAGCCCGAACGCCTCTTCGAGCCGTTCGAGCGTGGCGTCCGAGGAGCCGTCGTTGACCACGACGATCTCCTGGTCGGGGTAGTTGAGCGCGAGCATCGAGCGCACGCTCTCGACGATGCTCGCCGCCTCGTTGTACGCCGGCACGACCATCGCGACGCCGGGGTAGAACGGGCTGTCGAACGCGCGGAACGACGGGGTCCACTCCGACTCGCGGACGCTGTCCCGGAGCTGTACCAGCGCGAGCACGTGGATCAGCAGGTAGCCGACGTTGATCAGCAGGTAGTACGTGACGATGAACACGCCGGACCCGACGACGAGCGTCGTCCCGAGGGCTTCGAGCGTCGTCATCCGCGCACCTCGTCGTGGAGCCGGTCGCGGTCGCGGGAGATGTCTCGCGCGAGCCGATCGAAGCGGGCGTGCTCGACCGCCCACGCCCACGCGACATCGAATGCGGCGGTCTCGTCGACGGAGCGACCGTTGGCGGACGCGGTTCGGTCCGCCCCGAGGTCGGCGCGCGGCGGGTCGTTCGGGTCCACCGCTTCCGCCGAGGTCCGCTGTGAGACCAGCGTCTCGGCCGCGGTGACCCGCGCCCGCGCGTCGGGGTCCGCGGTCCCGGCGGCCTCGATCGCCGCGATCGCCTCCGCGTCCCCCCACGTCCCGAGCGCTCGGTACGCGCTCGCGCGGACCGGCGGGGTCGGGTCGGCGGCGATCGCGGCGAGGTCGACGGTGTCCCTGACCGCCCGGTTCCACCCGTACGCGCCCAGCGCCCGCCACGCTGCCGACCGGACGCTCGGGTCGGGGCTCGACAGCGACCCGACGACCCACGAGAGATCGGCATCCCCGACCACGGTGGTGAGGTGGCGGACGACGAGCAGCGCCTGCCGCTGGAGCGCCGGCGGCCACCTCGCGAAGTCGGCGGCCGCCCGCTCGAAGAACGGGCTCGGGTCGCGCTCGGCGACGCGGTACAGCGTGTCGACGCCGAACACCGAGAACGACTCCGGCTCGTCGCGGAGGAGCAGGTCGACGCCGGTCGTCGCGCAGTCGTCCGTCTCGGCCGCGTACAGTACCCGAGCGGCCGCGGCGCGCTCCCGCGGCGTCTCGGTACAGTGCGTTCTGAGCAGGTCGCGGTCGGGCGCGTCGCGGAGCAGGGCGAGCCAGACGAGCGCGTGGGTGCGGTCCCAGTAGCCGCCGTTCGCGATCTCGCGGCGGGCCCGCTCGTGGACGCCCAGTGCTCGCCCGAGTCCGGCCAGCGCGTCGGCGTCGCGACCGTCGAGCTCGCGGAGGTACACGTCGAGCAGCGACTCCAGTTCGTCCCGCTCCGCCGCCGAGAGGCCGGCGACCCACTCGTCCCACGCCGGGTCGTCGCGGCCGTAGAGCCGGTCGAGGAGCTCCGACCGCAGTGCGGCGCGCATCGGGACGCGACGTCGACGTCGCCGGGCCGCGAGAAGCGAGTACCCGAGCGTGAGGACCGCGGCCGCGAACAGCAGCGAGCCGAGCACGACGACGGCGAGCGAGAGCGTCCCCGACTGAGGACCCGCGAGCGGACCGTACACGGACGTCGCCGTGGTCGGGGCCGCGAGCGGCACGGTTACGCCTCGACCAGTCGGTCTATCCGGGCCAGCAGTTCGTTCGGGCTGAACGGCTTCGTGAGGTACTCGTCGGCGCCGGAGTCGAGCCCCTTCAACACGTCGGCCTCTTGGCCGCGCGAGGTGAGCATCACGACGGGGACCTCGGGGTCGACCGCGAGCTCGCCGCGCCGGATCGTCCGCAGCAGCTGAGTACCCTTCATCCGCGGCATCATCACGTCGAGGACGACCACGTCGGGGGCGGCGTCGGCCTCGTCTAACGCCTGCCGGCACTCCTCGCCGTCGAGACACACCGTTAGGTCGTACCCCGCGTTCGACAGTTTGTACTGGAGGATCGACCGGATCGTCTCGTCGTCGTCCGCGATGACGGCCGATTTAGCCACGTTAGAAATACGTTCGGTTGGCCACTTTACTTTTCGGCACCGACGCTCGGTCCCGCGAACGATTTAAATCGCGGCGGACGGACCGTTCCCGTATGGGAAGCGAATCCGTGACCGCGGTGATCCTCGCCGCGGGCGAGGGACGGCGCCTGACGCCGCTGACGAACCGGCGGCCGAAGCCGATGGTGCCGGTGGCGAACCGGCCCCTGCTCGAACACGTGGTCGAGGCGATCACGGCGACGGCGATCGACCGGATCGTCCTCGTCGTCGGCTACGAGCAAGAGCGCATCCGGAACCACTTCGGGGACGGCGACGACTGGGGGGTGACGATCGAGTACGTCGAGCAGTCGACCCAGCTGGGAACCGGCCACGCCGTGTTACAGGCCGAGCCGGTCGTCGACGGCCCGTTCGTCGTGCTCAACGGCGATCGGATCGTCGACCCCGCCGTCGTCTCGCAGGTCCGCGACCGGGCGATCGACGACGACCTCCCCGCGATGGCCGTCACGACCGCCGCGAACCCGCGCCAGTACGGCGTGGTGACGCTTGACGGCGACCGCGTGACAGACATCGACGAGAAGCCGGAAGGGGCCGTCGAGACGAACCAGATCAACGCCGGCGTCTACGCCTTCTCCCCGGCCGTCTTCGACGCGATCCGCGAGACGCACGTGGCCGGCGAGCTGGCGATCACGGCGACGCTCGACGACCTCGCCGCGACCGAAACGCTGTCCGCCGTCCGGTACGACGGCCGCTGGCTCGACGTGTCGAACCTGTGGGACCTCCTGACCGTGAACGCGGCACTGATCGGCGATTCCGGGGCGTCGGACGCCGACGGTCCCACCTTCGGCGACTCGGTGACCGTCGCCGACGACGCCGCGCTCGCGGGTAACGTCCGCGTGGGCCCGAACGTGACGATCGGCGGCAGCACCGCGGTCGGCAGTAACGCGACCGTCGAGGCGGGCGCGGTCGTGGAGAACGCCGTGATCTTCCCCGACGCCGTGATCGGCGCCGGGGCGGTGGTCAGGGACGCGATCGTCGCCGGCAACGCCCGGATCGGTCCGAACGCGACGGTCGCCGGCGGCCCGGCGACGGTCGTCGTGGGCGACGCCGTCCACCGCGGCGTTGAGCTCGGCGGCGTGGTCGGCGACAACGCCACCGTCGGGAGCGGCGCGACGCTCGCCGACGGCGCGGTCGTCGGCGACGACGTCACCGCCGACGCGGGGGTCGTGATCGACGGGCGGATCGAGTCGGGCGCGGTCGTTCGGAGGGGATAACGATGTGTGGAATCACCGGCTACATCGGCGACGGTATCGCGCTGGACGACGGAGAGTCGGCCGCGAACGACGGGGCGACCGGCGACGCCGCGGGCGACGGGGGCAGGTTCGCCCGCGTGGGCGGCATCGTCCACGAGGGGCTCCGCAATCTAGAGTACCGCGGCTACGACTCGGCGGGGGTCGCGCTCGTCGGCGAGGCGAGCGGGCTCACCGTCGCGAAGCGGTCGGGCGAGGTCGACAACCTCACCGTGCCCGACGTGGCCGACGCGGCGCTCGGGATCGGGCACACGCGCTGGAGCACGCACGGTCCGCCGACGGATGAGAACGCCCATCCGCACACCGACTGCGTCGGCGACGTCGCCGTCGTCCACAACGGGATCGTCGAGAACCACGAGGCGCTCAAGACGGAGCTGTCCGACCACGAGTTCACGAGCGACACCGACACCGAGGTCATCCCGCACCTGATCGAGGAGGAACTCGCGGCGGCGTCGGGCGCCGGCGGCCTCCTCGACGCGGTGCGAGCCGTCGAGAGCCGGCTGGAGGGGAGCTACGCGATCTGTGCGGTCCGCGATGGCGACGACCGGATCGTCGTGGCACGCCGGGGCAGCCCCCTCGTGTTGGGCCACGACGAGGACGCCACCTTCGTCGCCAGCGACGTGACGGCGTTCCTCGAACACACCCGGGACGTGACCTACCTCGAAGACGGCGACGTGGCGTCGCTGTCGGCCGAGGGCGTCGAGGTCTACGCCAACGGCGAGCTGGTCGACCGCGAGACGGAGACGGTGACGTGGGAGGCCGACGCGGCCGAGAAGGGCGGCTACGAACACTACATGCGGAAGGAGATCCACGAGCAGCCGGAGTCGCTGCGCCAGAGCATCGCGGGACGGCTCGACGTCGACGCGGGTGACGCCGACATCGACGTCTCGTTCCCGCCGGGCTTCCTCGCCGACCTCGAGGAGATCCAGATCGTCGCGTGCGGCACCTCCAACTACGCGGGCCGCTACGCCGCGCAGCTGTTCGAGGACCTGTCCGGCGTGCGCGCGACCGTCGAGACCGCGAGCGAGTACGAGTTCGGCGCGGGCCGCAGCGCCGACCGCACGCTCGTCGTCGCCGTGACCCAGAGCGGCGAGACCGCCGACACGCTCGGTGCGATCCGCCGCGCGAACGCGGCCGGGGCGCGGACGTTCGCCGTGACGAACACGCTCGGCAGCACCGTCACGCGCGAGGTGGACGACACCGCGTTCATCCGGGCCGGCCCCGAGATCGGCGTGGCCGCGACGAAGACGTTCGCCTCGCAGGTGGCGACGCTGACGATGCTCGCGGTGGCGATCGGCCGCGAGCGCGGCGCGCTGGCCGCCGCTGACGCGCGCCCCGTGCTGGAGGGGCTCCGCGACCTCCCCGGTGCGGTCCAGCAGGTCCTCGACAACGAGGACCGCGTGCGTGAGGCCGCGACCGAGTACGGCGACAGCGAGGCGTTCTTCTTCGTCGGCCGGAAGCTCGGTGTCCCGGTCGCGCTGGAGGGCGCGCTGAAGCTCAAAGAGATCTCCTACGACCACGCCGAGGGATTCCCCGCCGGCGAGCTGAAACACGGCCCGCTCGCGCTCGTGACGCCCGACACCCCCGTGCTGGCCGTCTTGACCGACGGCGCGCGCGCCGATGAGACGATGAACAACGTGACCGAGGCGCAGACGCGCGGAGCGCCCGCGATCGGCTGCGTCTCCGCCGGCGACGAGTACAGTACGCTGGACGTGTCGCTTCCGGTCCCGGACGTTGGGATCGCAGAACCGCTCGTCGCGAACGTCTACCTCCAGCTGTTCGCGTACCACGTGGCGAACGATAAGGGCCGATCGATCGACAAGCCGCGGAACCTCGCGAAGAGCGTCACGGTCGAGTAGCGCAGTTTCGGCTCTTTTCGGCGGCGCTTGTTCCGCGGTGTTTGCTCCGTTCGACACCCGGTGTTTGCTCCGTTCGACACCCGGCGTCTGTTCCGCACCCACACCCGGCGGTACCCGAGGCCCGAACCGGCGTCGAGCCGGCATCGGGCCGGTGAACCGCAGAAATCGGCGCCCAGAAAATTAGTCGCTACTCCTCGTCCGGTTCCTCGTCGCGGCCGTCGGAGAGGCGCTCCCAAATTTCCGTACAGCCCGCGCCGTCGGGGACGTCGGCGAGGTGCGCGTCGTCGGTGGGGTTGGAGTTACTCATGTTCTGAGTAACCGTATTAGCGCCCACGTAATAACCCTTCCGGCGGCACCAGTACGTACTTACGGAGCGAACGAGGACGAACGCCTATGGCCGATTCCGGGGAAGACCTCTTCTCGTTGCTCGATCTGACGGAGTACGAAGCCGACGCGTTAGAGGAGCTGCTGCTCCTCGGCCGGACCACGGCGCCCGACCTCGCCGAGGCGACCGGGATCCCGAAGGCGCGGATCTACGGCGTCCTCGACGCGCTCTCGGAGGCCGGGTACGTGAAGGTGATCCCGGGCCGTCCGAAGCGGTACGAGCCCCACGAGCCGGCGGCGATCGCCGAGCGCGCGGTCGAGAACCGCCGGCACGCCTACGAGCGGTTCCGCGAGGACGTGGCGGCCGTCGAGGAAGCGTTCGTCGACGAGTACGCGCCGGTCCGCGACCGCGGCGTCGACGAGCTCAGCCCGACCGAGGACCTGTTCCACGTCGTCGACGTGGGGGAGCCGAGCGAGCGCGAGACGCGGCGGCTGTTCAGCGAGGCGGAGGAGGCGGTGTACGTGCTCTCGAAGAGCTTCGGGTACGTCGACGCGGTCCGGCCGGCGATGCGGGACGCGGTCGACCGCGGCGTCGACATCGACGTGCTACTGTTGAACCCCGACTCGCTCTCGGCGGAGAACCGGGAGCGACAGGCCGAGATCCGCGATTCGCTCGCCGCGGAGTTCCCGTCGGTCGCGGTGCGCGTGAGCGACCGCGTACTTCCGTGGCGCGGAACCTTCGTCGACCCGAGCCTGTCGTACGAGTCCGGACAGGGGCTGCTCATGGTCGAACAGGAGGACGTGCCGAACCACCACCGGCAGGCCGCGGTGACGGAGAACCCGTCGTTCGTGGCGGGCATGTGGCAGTACTTCGACCTGCTGTGGCGCCACGAGAGCGTCCCCGCCGATCCGGACCCCGACGCCGAACGCGACCCGACCGCGGGCGGAGGCGCCGTCGAGTAGTGTGAGCGCCGACTGGGGCGGCGTCGACCGGCGCGGACGCGTCGCTCTCGCCCCGGTCGCTCTCGCGACAGCGAACCTAACCGCAAAGCATTTACTCGTAGTTACTCGACTACCGAGTAACGATGACTGTGCTACTCACCGGTGCCGACGGGTACCTCGGATGGCCGACCGCGCTGCGACTGGCCGACCGCGTCGACGAACGGATCGTCTGCGTCGACGACTTCTCGCGGCGCGACTGGGTCGCCGAGTCGGGCAGCGTGTCGGCGACGCGGGTCGAAGAGCCCGAAGAGCGGTTCGGGCGCGTCGAGAACCTCAGCCTGGTCGAGGGCGACCTCGCGGACCGCGACTTCGTCCTCCAGCTGCTGGACACCCACGAGCCCGACACCGTGCTCCACGCGGCCGCCCAGCCCAGCGCGCCCTACTCGTCGATCAACGGCGAGCGCGCGCTGTACACCCAGCGCAACAACGTCTCGATGACGCTGAACCTGCTCCACGGCCTCCACGAGACGGGGCTGTCGGACACCCACTTCATCGAGACGACGACGACCGGCATCTACGGCGCCCCGCACTTCCCGATCCCGGAAGGTGGCCTGGAGGTCGACCGAAAGGGCGGTTCGGACGAGGTGCCGTTCCCCGCGATGGGCGGTAGCTGGTACCACCAATGTTACGATGACGAGACTGAGATCCTGACGTCTGAGGGATGGACTTCCTTTCCAGAGCTCACGTCAGACCACACAGTAATAGCAATGAGCGAGGAGTCGGGCGAGACGTACTGGACAGAGCCATCAGACGTCCAATCGTACCAGTACGAGGGAGAGATGGTGACTGTCTCCAATCGTCGACTGGATCTTAAAGTGACTCCGAACCACCGGATGCTGGTCGGGACGAGCTGGGCTGGCGACGGAATACAAACCTTCGAGGACCGACGCGACATAATCCGCGCAGAAGATCTTGGAGAAGAGGTTTCCACACCTTGTTTCTTTAGTGGCTTCCCAGACTGGGAAGGGAACGACCAGTCATCATTCACGATTCCGGAGTGTGAACAGAGTATCAATCAATTCGAAGGACAAATCATCAAAATAGAGGAAAAAGAGATTCCAACGGATGCTTGGCTTCGGTTCTTCGGGTGGTGGCTCGCAGAAGGATCGGTTGGAAAAGCTGAACAAGCTAATAACGTTCGGATATATCAGACAGAGGCACAAAAACTAACGAGATTATTCACAGATATCGGTTTCGATGAATCGAAAATAAGACACTTCCGAGATGCGAATCAGGAGTATATCGAGATTAGCGACCAGCAATTGGCGACGTATCTACGGGAGTTCGCCGACGAGCGTCGGATTCCAGAGTGGGCCCGAAACCTCCCGAGAGAGCGATTACAAGTACTACTTGATTCATTGATTGAGGGGGATGGAACTGACGCCGGGCGCGGATGGCGCTACTACACGTCTTCTGAGCAGTTGGCAGACGACGTCCAAGAGATTGCGCTGAAACTAGGGTACGGAGCAACACTCGGACAGATAGATCGAAGTGAAAAGCCGGGCATTCAGACCAAGCCGGAGTACCGGATCGGCATACAGCCGTCTTGGTGTCTACAGACGAACCAGCACGGAGATGCGTTCGATAGAGAACACTACGATGGGACAGTGTACTGCTGTACTGTCGATGGCGGCCTCGTACTCGTTAGACGGGGTGGGAATCCGGTTTGGTGTGGTAACTCGAAGTCGTTCGACGCCGCGAACATGCGGCTCGCGGAGTCGCAGTTCGACTTCCCGATGAGCGAGGTGCGGACCGCCATCGTCTACGGGACTGAGACCGACGAGACGCGTGAACACGAAAGCCCGACACGGTTCGACTTTGACTACTACTTCGGCACGGTCGTCAACCGATTCTGCGCGCAGGCCGTGGCGGGCTACCCGATCACGGTGTACGGGAAAGGCGAACAGCGCAAGCCGATGGTAAGCCTCGAAGACGCCGTCGAGAGTCTCGTGCGGTTGGTCGAGCAGGGCCACTCCGGCGACGACGGGATCGACGTGTACAATCAGGTCACTCGGCCGATCGCCATCGTCGAGCTGGCGGAGACGATCGCCGAGGTCGGCGCGGAGTTCGACCTCGACGCCGAGGTGAAGCACTACGAGAACCCACGTGAAGAGGACGAGGAGCACAAAATGGAGATGGAAAACGAGCGGTTCCTCGAATTGGTCGGCGGCCAGCGTCAGGACTTGGAGTCCGGGATCCGCGACGTGCTCGGCACGCTCGTGGAAGAGCGTGACCGGATTGCGGCCCACGAGGACCGGTTCTTGCCCGGCGTGCTGACCGATGAGTGAGTCGGGCGGCGACGTCTCCGATGCCGGCCAGCGGGTCCTCGTTACGGGAGGGTGCGGCTACATCGGCAGCGCGCTCGTCCCGCGGCTGCTTGATGACGAACGTGTGAGTGAGGTCGTCGTTCTTGACTCGTTGGGTGACGGTTCGCCGGCGCACCTCGCCGGCTGTGTCGGCGACCGGCTCGATTTCCGCCGGGGCGATGTCCGCGATTATGGCGCCGTCGAGAGCGCGACCCGCGGCGCCGACGCCGTGATCCACCTCGCGGCGATCACCGGCGCCGCGTCGACGCACGACCGGCGCGAGGAGACGTTTGCCGTGAACCGCGACGGTACCGAGAACGTGCTCACGGCCGCGGGGAAGTTCGACGTTGACAGCGTCGTTGTCGCCTCCTCGTGTAACAACTACGGGCGCGCAGCGAGCCGCGACATCGACGAGACGACCGAGCAGAACCCGCTCAACCCGTACGCCGAGTCGAAAGTCGCCTGCGAGCGCCTGCTCGACGAGGCGGTCGAGGCGTACGACTTCGACGCGACCGCGCTCCGGATGAGCACGAACTACGGCTGGTCGCCGGGTGTCCGGTTCAACCTCGTGGTGAACCACTTCGTCTTCCGTGGGCTCACCGACCGGCCGCTGACGGTGTACGGCGACGGGTCGAACTGGCGGCCGTTCATCCACGTGCGCGATGCGGCGCGGGCGTACCTCGACGCCGCCCTTGATCCCGATTCGTGGCCTCAGCGCGTGTACAACGTCGGCTCGAACGAGGGGAACTACCGGATCGCGGAGATCGCGGAGATCGTCCGCGAGGAACTGGAGCGCGACCTAGACGTGACGTATCTCGAGGACGAACAGCCCGGCCCCTCCTATCACGTGAACTTCGACCGCCTGGCCGAGACGGGCTTCGAGACAGAGTGGACGCTGCGGGAGGGCATTCGGGATATCGCGAACGAGCTGACCGGTACGGAGGCGACCCAAGCATGACAGACACGACACAGACGGAGACGGACGGTGGGACTGGCAACAAGGAAATCGAGTCGCCGACGGTCGCGGTGACGGGCGCGGCCGGTTACATCGGTAGTCGCGTTGTCGTGGAGTTCCAGGAGGCGTATCCCGACTGGGAGATCATTGCGCTCGACAACGGGTACCGCGCCCAGGTCGATGCGATCGGTGATGTCGAGACTCAACACGTCGACATTCGGAATCGGAATCGATTGGAGGACGCACTTGCCGGTGTGGACGTCGTCTGTCACCTCGCGGCGATCAGCGGGGTTGATGATTGCGATGAGAACCCTGACTTAGCGTACGAGGTGAACGTTACGGGAACGAACAACGTGGCGTGGTTCTGTCGGAAGACGGGTGCGGCGTTGGCGTTTCCATTCAGTATGGCCGTGTTAGGTGATCCTGAGGAGTTCCCGATCACGGCCGACCAGCCGCGTGATCCGTTGAACTGGTACGGGCGGACGAAGCTGCTTGGTGAGCGGTCAATCGAGGCGTTCGCGGACGGTGCGTTCCCGGCACACCTCTTTCTGAAGTCGAACCTCTACGGCGAACACGTCGTGGACGGGACGGAGGTGGGGAAGCCGACCGTGATCAACTTCTTCGTGAACCGGGCGCTCGCTGGTGAGACGTTGACGGTGTACGAACCCGGGACACAGGCACGGAACTTTGTCCACGTAAAAGACGTAGCTCGGGCGTACGTTCGGAGTGCGGAGCGACTGCTGGAGCAGTTAGACCGTGGGGTGACTGGGACCGAGACGTACGAGATTGCAAGTGATGAGGAAATGAGCGTGATGGAGCTAGCAGAGATTGTACGAGAGGGAACCCGTGAGGAACGCGACATCAACGTGGACGTGGAATTAGTCCAGAATCCACGAAGTGCTGAGACAATGGTTGAGGAGTTTGGAGTGGACGTGTCGGCCGCTCGTGAGGAATTAGGATGGGAGAATAGAGAGCGGGTGAATAAATCGATTTTAGAACAATTAGAGACCTAGCATTTGAGCGTCTGACTAATTCTGATAGGAGGTGCTGCCTGGATGTGGAGAGGATATCTGTAGTGAGATATACAAGATGAGGATAGGCGTATAACCCCTAATACCGACATCCTGATCCCGAACGGAAACCCAGAAACCATTTGACCTTGCTCCCTCTGGCTGTCGATAGTGAGAGTATCGGTCGTTCTCTGTACGTACTCGCTGGAAATGTACGATCATTTCCGAGAGGCAGCCGAAAGCGTGCTTAGGCAATCCTACAACGACACGGAACTGGTCATCGTCGTTGACGGGAGCGAGAGCGTGTATGAGCGGGTTGTTGATGACTACGGTGACTGCAAGGACGTGGTCGTCCACTGTAACGAGGAGAATGTCGGGTTGTTGGAAAGCCGGAACACGGGCGCAGAGCTGGCAAGTGGAGACGTTGTAGCGTTCATCGATGATGATGCAGTCGCGGACGAAGAATGGGTTACAGGGTTAGTTCGGGGGTACCAACAGCAGGATGCGCACGCAGTCGGCGGAATGATGGTTGGAGACTGGGTTGCGGGAAAGCCAGTGTTTCTACCAGAAGAGTTCTACTGGCTGGTCGGCGTGACCCACCGGGGATTTACCGATGGTCCGGGCTGGGTTCGGAACACCTTCGGATCGAATATTTCGTTCGATCGAGAAACGTTTCTGGATCTGGGTGGATTCGATACGGATATTGGTGGACGGAAAGGAGATGCAAATCTACAAGGCGGAGAGACGGAACTCTGTGCGAGGCTGGCTACGGAATACGGGGAGTCAGTGTGGTACAATCCTGATGCGACTGTGTCACACAAGGTGTTTGACTACCGGACTGAGCCCCTGTGGTTACTGGATCGTGCATTCTGGCAGGGCTACTCAAAGCGAGCGATGGAGACATTTGTGCCTGAATCTGGTGGTGAAGAAGGAGAGTTCCTGCGTGATCTGATCAAAGACTTCGTTCCCAGTCGAATGAAGAGATTGGCTCGAGCGCCGTCGATCACAGCTGTGATACAATTATTGATGCTGATCGTATTTACTGGGTGTGTCGGTGGGGGATATACGTACGGATTAGTGAGGTACCGATGACAGAAACTACCGGTGTCTGTGTCGTTACTCACCCGCTTAGCGCAGCCGGCGAGAACGCAACCCGAACGTTACTCGACATTCTTAGTGGGATAACAAGCGTCTCACTCGTTACCGCTGATCTTCCGGAAGATTCGACGATTTGGGACCATTACAATGTCGTTGAGGTAACCAATAAAGGAGCCGGTCAATCAAATGTCCTCACAGCGGCGCTACGCTTTCTCCGGAACCAAATCCGTATGTGCCAAGCTATCGCCGGCTCCGATGAGGATACCGTACTCTTCTTCGGTGCGACATCCTATCTCCTTCCTGTACTCTTTTCTCAACTCATCGGCAAGACAGTAGTACTCGAGCCACGTGGCGACGTCCCACTCACGCTCCGACTGAACTGGGAGCGAACGCTGCCGACGGTGGTTGCCCGCACGCTTGCCAAGTGTGTTTGGGCGCTTGAACGCACTTGCTACCACCTCGCAGATGCAATCATCACGTACACGCCTGAGATGGCCGCCGAACTCGAACTCGACGACTTCCAATCAAAGCTTTTCGCACACGGTGCTCGATACGTGGATACAGAGTTATTTGCTGTTCAAGAACCATACGCAGAGCGTGATCGAGTTGTCGGCTTTGTTGGGCGACTTGATGAGGAAAAAAATGTCCGGACACTCGCGCGAGCTGCCCAGTATCTCCCCAAAGATGTCACCTTTCGATTTATTGGTGACGGACCCCTTCGTGGAGAGCTCGAAGCCACAGCTGGGGATAGTCCTCACATCGAGTTCGCTGGGTGGGTAGATCATAACAATATTCCGGCAGAACTGAACCAACTGCAACTGCTCGTTCTCCCGTCACATCCAACTGAAGGCCTACCGACTACGATTCTTGAGTCACTAGCATGTGGAACACCGGTCCTCTCCACACCAGTCTCTGGCGTACCCGATGCCGTCCGGGATGGTGAGACCGGATTCCACCTACACAAGGAGACCTCAGATGATGTTGCCGACGCTATTCGAGACGCCCTTAGTTGCTCCGATCTTGAGAGAATGAGCATAGCCAGCCGACAACTCATCGAAAACGAATATAGTTATACGGCCGCTGTCGAACGATATCAACACATCCTCAAACGTTTGCGTGACGCAGGATCCTAAGCCGTTTTATACTCACAGACATAAATACGTAAACACA
>NZ_NHNZ01000071.1:0-1072 GCF_002727095.1 Halorubrum sp. C191
ATACTCACGGCCATAAGTACGTGAAGACATCTGGAACTTCGATCCGATCGAGTACAGAGAGCGCAGCATCACGAAGATCGTCGAGCGTGTCGAACAGACGGTTGCCAAGCTCTTGATTAAGCTGTCGCCAACACTCTTCCGCGGGGTTCAGCTCCGGTGAACCCCGCGGTAGGTAACAGAGTTCTATCGGTGTACCTTCAGCAAACTCTTGGACCTTGTTCGCCGTGAAATACGAGGCGTTGTCCAAAACGACGCAAATCTTCTCGCCGAATTCAGTCTGAAGTGCGTCGAGAAGTCGAATCGTCGTGTCGCTGTTGAAGTTCTCGGCACAGGGCAGGAAGAACGTCTCGCCAGCATCGCTGACTGCACCGAGCAGCTTGATGCTGTCCCACGCGCCCGTCACCGGCAGTGACGGGCGCTCTCCTTCCGGGAACCACGCATAGATCAGCGTCGAAAGGACCTGACGCGTCTGATCGATGGTCAGGATCGTGTATTCGTTGTCCAAGTTGTCGCACTTTTTTTGAAGCCTTCTTGCCAGGCTTTTTGAGCTCGTTCGTCGGATTTGTGGAACTCCGGCCGGGCTGTCTTCCAAGACAGCCCGGCCTCGGACATTAATCGCCGGACGTGGCGTTCACAGTACTCAACATCGAATTCCTCAGCGAGATAGTGACGCGCCAGTGGAACAGACCACGCGGGCGCATCATATCCGACTTCCTCAGGCGAGTTGTGGAGTGCTTCAACGAACTGTTCGTGCTGTCCGTCGGAGAGTTTCGTTGGTCTGCCTTCACGTGGTTCGTCGTAGACAACAGCTTCGAACGGCTCAGTTTCGAGCCGTTCGAGGCGGTTGAACCACTTCGAAGCCCATCCCTCGGAGTAGCCGTAGAGTTCTGCTGCGTTTTTTTGTGTAACGTCGTCAAACTCTTTGTACGTAATCGCAGCCATTAGACGCTCTGACGCAGCAGATTCTTCGACCTGTTCCAACACCCGACGGAGATGATCTGCTGAGACGTTTTCCAGCGTCACCGTATTGAGTTTAGATACGCTAGCCTCATGAACTTTTAGCTATCAGTAT
>NZ_NHNZ01000053.1:0-15748 GCF_002727095.1 Halorubrum sp. C191
CAACGTTCAAAGCTGAGACAATCACACAACTCCCACACCTTTCGGGCACGGGTAGCGTGGAAGAGGCGCGTCAGGGCCGGAAAATTGTCAACCAGTTCCTTCAACGTCGATCCAAAGATGGAGGTTACGATATGCGTTCTCACTGGTGGGTGTATCTGGTAGACTGCCATTATATAAGAGGTACTGAACCCGAAGGTTCTCACCAGTCTGTGGTGGGCGAAGGGTATGTTGCTGATGCTGGGTCTCGTTGTGAGGGACCGTCACCTCAAACCGATCAATTTCGGTCCGATCAAGTACAGTTGTTGAGTTGTCTGTCGTATTGACTTCTTGTACTTGGACAACAACAGTATACGTCGTCGATTGATACTCATTGTTTCCGATTCCGACGATCAGTTCTGCTGTCTCGCCTCGTGTCATCGTTTCAGGATATCCGTCGGCAACGAGTTCACCATCAGGATTCTCCGTAAGGAGGTAAAACTCCGTGAACTGCTCGCCTTGAGGTGGAACCGCAACCGCATAGCCAACGCTGCCGATAGCAAGTAGTACCGAAATGGCGAGTACAATATTGAGTGTGCCGTCAACCCGATCATCCGGATCAAACAATTCTTGTTTTGTGGCACCGATCCAATCGCGATAAGGGACAACGAACCGCTCGTCTGGCGGCAGTTCCCAGCGGCGTTGTGCGGCAACAGCGACACAGATGAGTGTGAACCCAGCAACGCTCGTCGCAATTGGGACAAGCCGGATTCCCCATGGTGTGAAGTTCAAGATGAGCCCGATCAGCGGCACAATCGCAATCGAGAGCCCAAACGAGAGCGCCGTCCGTTCGATCCCGTCGATCCCTGAACTATCAGTCGGGTCAGAGTTGACCGTTTCTGTATTGCCGTATTCTGCGGCTGCCTCAGTACCTGGAACTGGCTGCGGTGTTGAGTCGTCGGTACTCGCTGTTTGCTTTGATTGCTCGGCGGTTTCGGCCGGTGGAGACTCCGATCCGGATTCTGGAAAGAGCGCAGCAATGAACGCATATCCAGGGAGAAACAACACGAAAGTGAGCCCAAATCCGACGCGGAGTGGCGTCTCATTGACTACGGGTACGAAGACAGTCGCAAGCGTCAACAACGTCAGGATAACTACCGCAGCGAGATCAGCTGGCAGTCGACGAATAGGATGTGGAAGAACGAGCCAAACATCCTGACGATCCACCATGGTGCTCTGAAATGGGACAGAAGACAAAAGTCACTCGGTCAGCGAATGCGTGGCCTACGTCTTTAGCCGGGAGAGCCAGCACCAGAGGATTGATGCCGGAGGATACAGAGACACGAGTAATGGGACTCGGGAAGCGACGCCAGTTTCTCTACGGGGTCGTCGCGTGGATGCTCAGTGTCATTGTCTTGTTGACGGCGCTTGAATCGTTGACACTAGAGCTCTTTTTTGTGATGTCGCTTATTGGACTGTTAGTCGTCGTTGAACTCACAGCCCCATTCAACGTGACACCACGTTGGCGGCGCCGTCTTCTGCCTGTAATTGCGATTGGACTTGCGGGGTTCGGATATATCGTTATCAGACGCATCTTGGAGATTCTTCCAGAGGGAGTCATATAGATGCGTAGACCACCAGTCCCACGTCTCGTATTGTATGCGCTGATTCTCACGCTCAGTGTGGCAATCGTCATCGCAGCGAGTACAAGTACGGCTACATTCGGCGGGTATAACATCGACTGGGACGGAACGAGTGAGTTTCGAGAACTCGCAGATCAACAAAGTGAGTCACAGATCGCCCTCGAAACGACAGCCTATGAGCGTTCTAACACGAGTGAAACAACCGCAATTATTCTCGCTCCCGAAGAACCCTACACAGCAAACGACTCACGACGTGTCCGAGCGTTCGTACGGTCGGGTGGCACTGTTGTCATTGCTGATGACTTCGGTTCCGAGGGGAATGCGTTACTCTCAGCGGTCGGTGCGGATGCCCGGTTTAACGGGACACAACTACTAGATGAACGTGAGTACTACCAAGCGCCCTCACTCCCAGTAGCGACGAACGTCACTGACTCACAGTATACCTCTGACGTCGCGCAGCTGACGTTGAACGGCGCAACAGCAATCGACGCCAACGGATCAACCGTACTCGCCACAAGCTCGCGGTTCGGCTATCTCGATCGAGACGGAACAGGAGGATTATCGCCGGGTGATGAACTGAGTACCTATCCGGTAGTGACCGTCGAATCCGTTGGTGATGGACGCGTGATCGCGGTGAGTGACCCCAGTGTGTTCATCAATACAATGCTAACGCAGCCCGACAATGAGGCGTTCGCGACGGCACTCTTGGAGACACACCAGCAGACGCTGCTTGATTACTCGCGAGCTGGTGAACAACCACCTCTATCTATCATACTCTTGGCTGTTCGGTCATCAGTAGTGGTTCAGATGGGTCTCGTCGGGGTTGGGATTGGATTCGTCTGGGCGTACGGTGTCTTCGGTCGGTTCACCAGCCGATCGATCTGGGGTGGGCTACTCGAGATAGTACCGGAGCCCCTACGTGACCACTTCCCAATATGGCTTCGTGAAATCGCTAGTGGCGACGAGGATACGCCGACGGAACTTATTGATGAGGACACGCTCCTCAGATCGCTCAGTCAGCGACATCCCGAGTGGGATGAGACACGACTTCGGCAGGTGATGACAGATGTTTTATCCGAGCGCTCACGAACCGAAGATGATGAGTAGTCCGGAGGGGGTGTATGAGGCGATCTGTGAGGCGACCAGTGGGGTCGTCGTCGGAAACGAAGACATTCTGGAGGGGCTTACGATAGCACTACTGACAGACGGCCACGTCTTGCTTGAGGGAGTTCCCGGTGTCGCAAAGACTACCATTGCCAACGCATTCGCGCAGGCAACAGGCTTGTCGTATAGCCGGGTTCAGATGACACCGGATATGGTTCCGGCTGACATCGTCGGAACAAACGTATACCGACAAGCAACAGGGGAGTTCCAACTACGGAAAGGCCCGGTGTTTGCGAATCTTGTCGTGGCCGACGAGATAAATCGGGCAACCCCGAAAACACAAAGCGCACTGTTGGAGGCGATGGAAGAGTCAACGGTTACTATCGACGGCGAAACACTCTCGTTGCCAGCACCGTTCATGGTGATTGCGACACAGAACCCAATCGAAATGGAGGGTGTCTTCGAGTTGCCTGAGGCCCAACGAGACCGATTTCAGTTCAAATACACTATCGATATTCCCGACCGAGCAGAGGAACGAGAAGTACTCAACCGATTCGATAGTGCGCCGGCGTTGGATGCGGAGACAGTCTCACAAGTCGTTGACTCAGATGAGCTTGCGGCCGCACAAGACGTTGTCACAGACGTGTTCGTTGCTGAGCCGGTCAAAGAGTACATCCTGGATCTCGTCGCTGCAACACGAGAGGCAGCCACGCTCCAGTATGGTGGCTCACCGCGGGCCACACTGGCGTTTCTCCGCGGGAGTAAGGCCCGGGCAGCGATCCGAGGCCGTTCGTATGTCATTCCTGATGACGTGAAAGCGCTCACAGAGCCCGTGTTCGTCCATCGAGTCATTCGGACGACTGATGCGGAACTTGCCGACCAGTCTGTCACAGCGATCATTGAGGAGATCGTCGATGGTGTGATGCCGCCAAGCGCAGATCTCGAGTTCGACGCGAACAGCCAACCACAGGCACCCGATGGCGGCTCAGAACTCGACGAAGAGTAGTCCGAGACCGCTACACAGCAGGACTGTGTGGAGACCACCGGCTTCAGGTCTCATTTTGAGTGTCGTACCGACAGGTGATCGCGAGCGGGTCATCGTCAGTTATCTCGACACGGACCGGAATACCAAGCGTTTCAACCAGACTGACAGCCAGAAATGAGGGAATCGGATGATCGATTCCCGTGGGATCACCGAGGCCGGCACCAACCACTTCGAAGGTGACCCGACCTGTGTCGGTATCGACCGCGTACTCAACCCCATCAGCGAGTTCAAACAGTTCAACCAGCGCATCGGCAGCCGTCGCCGCAACCGTGTGCGGAGTCTCACTGAGTGGCTGGCTGCGGGTGTCTTCAAACGCCTCGAAGAGTGGTCTCCCAGTTGGATGGAAGGCGACGCCACCCTGCTCAGGTGTCTCGGGAACGACAAACAGATCCGATAGTGCTGAATCAGGTGGAAGCGGCCGGTCCTGGTAGCGTGGAACGAACAATCGGACGTCATCTGTCGGCACATACACCGGATCTCCTTCCAAGCCAAGTTCATCCACAGTCGCGTCGCGATCGGCTCGGAGCGCTTGGAATAAGCGCGCACCTACGCGCGCGGATACAAATCGTTCTGGGGTTAACACGAACGTAAGCAC
Source organism: Halorubrum sp. C191 (assembly GCF_002727095.1). Taxonomy (NCBI): domain Archaea; kingdom Methanobacteriati; phylum Methanobacteriota; class Halobacteria; order Halobacteriales; family Haloferacaceae; genus Halorubrum; species Halorubrum sp. C191. Next base: position 4,364 of record NZ_NHNZ01000053.1, read on the forward strand.
GCCGGCGAAGACACCTGTTCCGCCGAGAGCGAACAGGACAGCCCGAGCGTCTGGAAAGATGAGCCCACCGGCGATCCCGGCGACACCAACAATAAACAATCCGAGTGCGGTCCGTCGATAGGTGGCCTGTTGGGCGCGGGCATACTCTTCACGGAGTTGGCGGTTCTCCGCTTCGAGGACAGCAAGTTGTCGCCGGAGATCAGCTGGTGACGTCTCCTCGGGTGATTCCGACTCCGTCACAGCTGATCGTGTTGCGTCTGTCTCTCCGGTACTGGCCATTCCGTCGCTGTCCCTTTCGAGACTGGTATGTTTACCTTTTCGGCTCGCTTTCGTCGTTGGTCGAAGAAGGATTGCTCTGGATCTCGTCAGTCTCGCTCAACTCAGAGGATGGACCAGTATCGGGATCTGTGTCGGGAACAGAAGTCTCACCGGCTGTCTCGTCAGTTGACACAGCAGTTGTCATCTCAGCACCACCAGCATCGTCGACTGACGGTGTGTGATCCAAAGCGACACGACCGAGCTGTACCAACGTCACCCGCCGGGCAAGATACGTCCCCACTATGACAGCGATACAGAGGAGCCCACCTGCCACGACGAGCCCCTCACGGAGTCCAATAGCAACGACAGCCACGAGTAAGCCATACGTCGGTAGCGTGCCGATAAATACTGCCCACCGCTGGTGACGTCGGGCAGGCTCAGTAAGCACACAGAGCAACGCGAGTTGCGTCACACCGACAAGCAGCGTGTCTTCGAGAGAGATCGTGGGAAAAACGGCAAGCTGGCCTGTAGCGAAGGCAATCGGTGCGGGGAGCACCCCTGCGACGAGTAACAACGGAACGGCAATGAGGAGTTCACGCGTCATCCCGGTAATAGCGATAACGCCGAGGAGGATAACCAGCGCACCGATACTGACGGGATCGCGAGCTCGAAGTGATCCGATGGGCGGGTCCATACGCGACTGTGGTGTGTCCGTGTGAGTCATCGGGTAGTTGAACTCATCCGACGGTGTGCGAGCACCGCATCGACACGGCTGTCTGGTGCGATTTCGAGTGCTGTCATTCGGGGATGCGTATCGAGATCCTGGCGGAGTGTTTCAAATGTTCTATACTGGTCGTATGCGACATCGAGATCCGTCAGCCCAGCTGGTTCGAACAGACATTGGGGAGTCAAAAATAGGATCGTCCGGCCACCGCCACGGACAGCGGCCTTCACCGCCTCCGTTACTGTGGTCGGATCTGTATCACTGGTAACGATAACGAGCACGTCGTCGGCGCCGACTTGGTTACGAACGCTGCGGACAGTCCCGACAAGTGGGTCATCACGGATTCGTGTCACATACGGGTCCTGATCACGCAGATACGCTCCGAGAATCCGCGCAAATGGTGTCTCATCATCAGTGAGGCGATCACTCCGCTCACGGGCCTCACGCGCCGTCCGTCCACCTGAGGATGAGTCGGCAGTGGTCGGGACGAGGTCATACAGTCGAGACTCGATCTGTGCGTACGTCTGATCGCTTGTCCCAGATTGAACGATATTCGTCAGGCCGTCATCACCGACCGTGCGTAAGCCAAGTGGGTCATCACGAGTAGCAGCCGCGCGTGTGATTCCGATTCCCACCTCACGGGCGTACTCCAACATCGTCTCTCCGTCACGGCCCACCCCCATCTGTGAGCGGTGGTCGATGATAAGCGTCGTCCGCCGATCGGTTTCTCCTTCGGTTTCTCTGATATAGGTCTCTGCGAGCCGCGCCGTTGCGTTCCAATCGATCTGTTGAACATCATCACCGGGGACGTACTGTCTGAGTTCCCGAATTGTCACGCCAGGACCAGGACGATCCGATTGGTGTTGCCCATAGGCGCTGTCAACGCGTTCACCACCCCGGCCGACATGGAGGTCCGGGGTTGGTGGACGGACCGTTACCGTCGGTGTGGTCTCCCACTCAACATGCGTCTGATACAAACCTAGCGGATCGTGTAGAGTTATGATTGGCTTGGGGAATTCAAATCGACCCGATATCGAGGCGGTGACGGTGAACTCCGTCGTGTCTTCTGTGTCACCTGGCGCTAGCGAGAGCGTCTGATCGCCGGCTTCGGTGGTGACGCCCGGTGGTGTGGTCGCCTGAACGGTCACCGGGAGGGTAGTACGAGTGTTCGGTCGCGATAGCGACACCGTAGCTATAATCGGCGTATCAACAAGTGTATCATCAGCACCGAGCGTGTAGGTTACTGTCGTTCGGTCGTATGCTTGCGTGAATGTCCGACCCGCAACCGCGGCGGTGGCAAGAATCCACGCGCCGAGTCCCGCTGCCGCAAGTAGCAACGCCGGTCGTTCAGCAAGCACACCGATGATGACGAAGACAAGACCGCTTCCGGCCGTTGCCCACCAGCGGTCTGTGACGTCCATTGGGTACATCTCAGTTTCAATTCAATTCAAACTTGGCTTCCGATCTGGCCGTTCATCTTTGAGGAAGAGGAACATTCAAATCACCTGACGGCTGGTATACTGGTGTGTCGGCTCGCCGTCGCCGCTACAGCGCACTCGCCGCTGCGATCATTCTCGTCAGTGTCATCGCCGGTGGGGTTGGAGCAACCCCAGCTCCGGGGGCAGAAACTCCGGCCACAAACGGGACAACCAATGAGACGGCCAACGCCACGCCCCCACACCAGAACCCCGAAGTCATCTCTGAAGCTGGTGACGACCAGCGCGTCGCAAGCCATCTCGCGACACAACTAGGGTCACGGTTAAATCTGAGTGCGGCCGCACTCAGCGAAGGTGAGTACGCGGAGGGTCGGCTACCACTCGAAGCCGAAGAATATGCTGTCCTTCTCGAGCGGTATTCGTCAGTGGCTGCTGACATCGATGCCGAGGAGACAGCGGATCGGTTCAATCTAACTCGTGAACAGCAGCTACAACTGGCAGATTCGATCGAAGAATTAGAAATAACTGGCCAAGAGTATCAGAATGCGGTCAACAACGGGAGTGATGAAAAAGCACGGCAATTGGCACGTGAACTCCTAACGACTGCTGAAGAGCTGAATCAAACGACAACGGAGCTCAACGAACAGTACGAGGCACTCGAAACAGAGACTGAAATCGATTTCAACGCAACACAGGAGTCGATCTCCGTCGTTCAACAAACAGTCCAGCGAGCGGCGGCTGGCGTCATCGACCGTGAGTTTACTGAGACGAACATAACTGTCGAGACGAACCAAACAACGGTCGCCGCAAGTGATCCACTGCGTGTTTCCGGACAGCTGACCACGATCGAGGGAGCGCCAATCAGGAACGCATCGGTAAGCGTTAGCTTAGGTGAAGATTCCATCACGACACGCACGACCGAGACTGGACAGTTCGAGACGACATACCGACCACTGCTCGCCTCGACAAGTGCGAAGAACCTCACAGTGGCATATACGCCCACTGGGAGTGAGCCGTATCTTCCAGTTACGGAGACGGTTGCCGTCTCGATCACTGAGCAGGCTGCGACGTCGGTCGAACTCGAGAACACGACTCAGGCGGCCGCGTTCACCGAGCCAGTTCAGGCCACTGGACAGGTTATCGTCGCAGCCGAATACAACCGATCGCTTGCGGGCATTCCCATTGTTTTGACACTCGACCAGCAGCGGATCGCGACTGCCGAAACCAATTCTAGTGGTCGCATTACGCTTTCGGGATCGATGCCGGAGACAATTCCAGCCGGTGATGCTAATCTCCAAGTGTCGATCGATCGGCGTGAGCTGGCGATCGAGCGGTCGATGGCAACGGCACCGATCACCGTTCAATCGACCCCAACAGACCTCTCGACTGACCCGACCGTCACCAGCACGAACGAGACTCGGAATGTAACGGTGGGTGGGCAGTTACGGACTGCCGATGGTGACCCACTGTCCGATCGATCTATTCGTGTCGCGATCGGAGAGACTACTCTCGGTACTGTCGAGACGAATGCGAGTGGGGGGTATCAGGCTACTTACGAGCTTCCAGCCGGTCTTCGTGGCAGTGACATCACGGTGACTGCGACCTTCGAGGCCACTGGCACGAACCTAGAGGCGAGTGCGGCTCAACAACGCGTGCCACTTCCAAGCGCCGGACTTGGAGTCGGCAGGGTCCTCGCTGGTGTCGTTGGTGGTGGCCTCTTAGTCATGAGTGTTATCGTGGTGTTGCTCGCTTCGCGTGGCGTTGATCGAGAGTGGATCACGCAAACCTGGGCTCGAGTTACCGATTCAACGGACCCGGCCGCAGACTCCGGGACAACGACAACCACCGCGTCGTCTGCCACGACTGGACTGTCGGATAACGGCCAGATAGAGGCGGTCACGCAGGCATCATTACATTCGGCCCGTGAAGCGCTGGCTGCTGGCCACCCAAATGTTGCCGTCCAGTCTGCGTACGCAGCCGTCCGGTCACGGTTACAATCTAGTGACTCACTGTCGACCCCACAGACTCATTGGGAGTTTTATCGCCAGTTACATGCCGATCATGAGATCAATACGGCACAGTTAGCACAGGTCACAGAAGCGTACGAGACCGCTACGTATTCGGCAGACGGACTGTCATCGGATGCGGCTGCCGAGACCCTCTCAGCAGTAGAGGAACTGATCGGAGACCCAGGAACAGGTTCCACTCGTTGATTCCTGCGAAAGAATTCTATTCAACGCGACTATATATCTCCCAAAATTATCTTAGAGTAGATGCTACCGTGGGGACATGCTGCGTTCGGCTACCTCATCTACTCGGTGTATGCTCGCTGGCAGATCGGGCATCCGCCGATCGGCTTGGCCGTCTTCGCACTTGGACTTGGAACACAGTTTCCCGATCTGATTGATAAACCGCTGACGTGGACGATCCCACTGCTCCCCTATGGACGGAGTCTGTCTCACTCATTAGTGACGTTCTCAGTGGTCGTACTCGTTCTGCGGAGGCTCACTCAGTACTCCGATCAGCGTACACTCGTCAGTGCGTTCGCGATTGGCTACGTCTCCCATCTGGTTGGAGATGGCATCTATCCAGTGCTTACACAGGAGTATACCGGACTCGGGTACTGGCTCTGGCCTCTGACTTCCGTGCCGGAAGGTGAATCCCGGAGTTTCATCGAATTCTTTCTCACTCTTGAAGCGACACCGATGGTGGTGTTTGGGGGTGTCCTCACGGTTGTGGGTCTCGTGGTGTGGGTGTATGATGGACTACCTGGAGTAAAGGACTTGTACGCAGAGTATGTCCGGTGAATTACAGATGAGTTCGATGAGCGACTCACCCGTTGTCCAGTGTACGGAGGTTGTTCGAACGTACACACGCGGCAGTACTGGAGGCCTTTTCTCACGACAATCTGGGACGTCAGTCACGGCTGTAGATGCCGTTTCGATGGCGGTCCAACGGGGTGAGTTAGTCGGCCTCGCGGGCCCTAGTGGAAGCGGAAAATCCACATTGCTTCATTTACTGGCTGCGCTCGAGACACCCGACACTGGCAACGTCGCGATTACTGGTATGAACACCAGTTCGATGGGCGAACGTGGACGCACCGCCATCAGGCGCGATCACGTCGGAATTGTGTTCCAACGGTTCCACCTCCTCCCGTCGTTGACAGCGCTTCAAAACGTTGCGCTGCCAATGATCGAACAAGGCAGTGGGAAACGAGAGCGGCGACGCCGAGCACAGTCACTACTCGAAGACGTTGGACTAGGCGATCGACTCTCACATCGCCCAGCAGCACTCAGCGGTGGTGAACAACAGCGGGTTGCTGTCGCGCGGGCTCTTGGCGGGGACCCAGATCTCGTGATCGCTGACGAGCCAACCGGTGAGCTCGATTCGACGGCCAGCGAGGCAGTCTTAGATTTGCTCGCGGACGTGGCTGCCGATCATGCTGTCGTTGTCGCGTCACATGACCCGATGGCGATCGATCGGATGGACCGTGTACTCCGGCTCCGTGACGGGAGGCTCACTGATGGGTAAACGAAGTAGTCACTTCGGGGTTGGTGTCACCCAGACCGTTGGCCGACTACGGACTGGTGAGAGTCGGCGGCTCCTGTTGAGCGTGTGTGGCGTGGCGCTCGCTGTGGCGTTGATGATCAGCGTGACTGGCGTCGCGGTCAATTTGGCTGGTGGATCGACGATTCAGGGTGATGATGTGGATTATTGGATCGTTCCCGACGGTGGATCGGTCAGCAGCGTCGCCGTCTCCGTGGAAGGCCCCCAGCTTGGTGCTGTTCATGAGACCACAGCACGGCTCCAAGCTGATGAGCGAGTGACCTTTGCCACACCAGTTGAACTCCAAATTCTTCAGATTGACACGGACACGACACCCGAATACGTCCTTGCGGCGGGCGTGATTCCACCGGAGAGTGGCGAGCGCCTGTTAGGGCTGCCAACCAACCAGCTTACGCCGGGCGATCCACATTACGCTGATGGGGAGTATACTGGTCCCTGGACGGGCGAAGCGATCGTGAGTGGTGCCGCCGCCGAAATTGTGGGGCTTGAGCAGGGTGATACCATCCATCCCGCCCGAGCAGGGCAGAATCAGACATTCACAACGACTGCCATTGCCGACGGCGATCTCTCTGGTGGCGTAGGCCCCGTCCCGCTGATTGTGGTCCATGCGAGTGAGCTTCAGACACTGACAAACACCGCACGCCAGGATTCAGCCGACCAGATCCTCGTCAGTACAAACGATCCAACCGTCGAATCCACACTAGCGGCGGCATATCCGGAAACACAGGTGTTGACGCGGGCGGGGCTGGGTGGAGAAGACCTTTCTACATCAAGCCTGCCGGTTGCTGTCGCCGTCGCTGCCCTCATCGCAACCGTCGCAATCGGTACGCTGTTCGTTGCAACACTCGTTGGGTTAGAGACAATTGCTGCCCGGGAAATGATCGCCGTTCAAGGGGCGCTTGGCATATCGACGTCCTCACAGATGGTCATCGTGTTCGCGCAGACACTCACCATCGCCGGGCTCGGCGGGTTCGTCGGCACTCTGGGTGGGGTGGCTGGCCTCCAAGTATTGAACGTCGGCGCAACCATCTTTGGCTCCGTTAGCCAGATCGCGGCGTTTCACCCCGCCCTGCTCGCCTACGGCCCCGGTGTTGCCCTCGCAATTGGTGTGTTGGCGACGCCGTATCCCGCCTGGATCGCGGCACGAACCGACCAGCTCGAGGTGCTTAGCTAATGCGTGGGGTGTCCCGCTTGCGAGCGGTCACCGGCATTGGGCTGACACAGTTGCGGCAGCACCGCACCCGGACGCTGTTGGCAATCATCGGGATTGCGCTGGCGGTGTTGTCGGTTACGCTACTTGCCGGAGTGGGGCTTGGCGTCGTCGAGACAGGGCAAGAACAGTTCGATGCGTCTGGCCGTGACCTATGGGTTACTGGTGGCCCCGTCCAGCTTGCGCCGGGAACTGTCGGGGGCTTTGAGAACACGGTCGTCGATGCGCATTCGGTTGCGGCCGCAATCGATTCGCGTGAAGACGTGACAGCGGCGGTGCCGATGGCGTATCAAACCGTCTATGTGAGCACGAGTGGGGACGAATGGGAGACGATCGTTGGGGTTGGGTCCGGCGTTGGACCTGCCGTGGAGATCACAAACGGGACACAGTTCCAACAGGGTGACGTCCACTATGCGAACGGGACCTACGCTGGCCCGATGACTCACGAAATCATTATTGATCCGCGGACGGCCGAACTGCTTGATGTCGGTGTTGGAGACTCCATCTATGTCGGCGGGACGCTCTCGTCAGCCCGAGCTAACCAGTTTGAGATTGTCGGTGTTTCACCAACCTTCTCACGGTTTCTTGGAACGCCGTCCGTAACGCTTCACCTGAGTGAGCTCCAAGCGGTCACAGGGACTACCGCAACTGATCGGGCGTCACTCATTACGGTGAGTCTCAACGCAGGTGCCTCTCCAAGTACCGTTGCGAGCGCGATTGAAGCCGAGTATCCCGAATATACGGTTCGGACGAATAGCGAGCAGTTGGAAGCCACACTCGAACGGCAGGCCGTCTTGCTCGCGAGCGGCGGGAGCCTCGTCGTGCTTGGTGTTCTTGCGGGACTCGCGCTCACGGCAAATCTCATGGTGTCGGTGGTGTATCAACAACGACGGGAGCTGGCAGCACTCAAAGCGCTTGGCTCACGGACCTCAACGCTTGTCGGGGTAGTGCTTACACAGGCGTTGGTGCTTGGTGTCCTTGGAGGGGTCGTCGGGGTGGTCGCCACCCTGCCGCTCGTTGAACTCCTCAATCTTACCGCTGCTGCTCTCGTCGGCTTTGAGGACGTGGTCCGGACTCCACGGTGGTTGCTCGGTGCCGGGCTCGCGATCGCTGTCCCGATGAGTCTGGCTGGGTCGCTGCTAGCCGGATGGCAGATCGCGTTGTTGTCTCCAGAAGAAGGATTAGAGTGAATTGCGGCAAGAACGTTCTTCTGCCCGGGGTTGGAACCAATAGGCGTGTTCCCCCACGGACACTTACTCGTCGCCCTCCTACCGGTGATAGCGTACGTCGCCGTTCGTGATCGACACCTACCGACACGTGGAGTGGTGTTTGTGACCGCGGTCGGCAGTCAGTTTCCGGATCTCGTGGACAAGCCGCTCGCACACCAGTTCGGGGTGCTGCCAAGCGGCCGGGTCTTCGTACACTCGTTGCCGTTCGCGCTCCCAATCGCGGCCGGTGTGCTTGCGTACGGGCACTACACCGAGCGGCCGCGCGTCGCCGGCGCGTTCGCCGCCGCGTACCTGTCACATCTGGTCGGTGACACGTACCGGAGCCTGCTCGCGGGACAGGTGCCGCCAGACCTGCTGTGGCCGTTTGTCGCGGCGCGGCCGCGCCCCACCGTGCCGTTCTGGGCGGGCGTTAACGGCATCAATGTTCGGCTCTGGACCGCCTTCTCCGCGATCATACTCGTGGTGACGCTGGTCGTGGTCGCACAGGACGTCAGACACCAGATCCGCAGCACAGTCCGCGCGTAGCGCCGGCTCCTCACCGTCAGAGACGGGCGTGTGACAGTCTCTCTTCGTCAGAGATGTTGTTCAAGCGAACCCGAGTTCACGAGCGGCGTTCGCCGAAATAGTGATCCCTCGCTCTCCGTATGAGACATGACTGGAGACGGATTCGCTGTTGACATCCTCCTCCGCGTAAACGCGGAGGAATCCCGAGCGGTGGGAGTTTCAGGTTTGTAGTCCAATCAGTTGACTACCAGACCTTTCGGGCACGGGTAGTCCCACAGTGTCGGACTGGTGGACTGCTGGCCATGCCAAGTGGCTGTTACCCCTATCCTTCACCGTGTATGGCGTCCCACATGTTGTTTTTGCCACGGGGACGCCGGCAGGCATCAGCGGAGTTAGGGGTATCGTGTCGCGTGCTTTGAGCAATCGACAGAGACACACCCTTCGAGGATGTGGCGTTCACCGACTGCCTTTCCAGATACTGCCTCGTTACGCGGGCGGACAGGCCGCCTCTGGAGGACGGTTCGGAATCCGCTCCGTTCCGACCGATTCCTGCCTTCGCATAGAGCGGCCTGTCAATTAAATCTCCGTATATGAAACTCGGTACAGACGTTCGGCTAGTGAATTGCTTCCCACCATGTCGGCTTCATCACCCGCCTGAAGGCGGGTGTATTCGCCTTGCCGTCTCTATAAGTTTGTGAAGATCGACGATATATGACTTCGGGCGCTCCTCTTGGATGCGTGTCGTTGCCTTCGTCTCAAAGTGTAGGCCACGGTGCGCGACGTACACCTCGACAAACCGACGCCGGATCGACTCGGGACTCTCCCAGACGACCGCCGGGACGGCATCAAGGGCGGTCTTTGCGCCCTGTGGGGCGCCCATGGCGACGAGACACCGCCCGAGCACCGAGGCGTCCGTTGCTGGGTACAGTTCGGTCGCGCGTCCGTCGCTGTTCGCATAGCGACAGTGTGTGTCGACGCCGACCGCCGCGAATGCTGCCTCGATCGCCTCGCGATCAACCCGGCGCCCGATCGTGATTGCAGGGACGAACGTTTCGTTGATACTCCCGCCCGCGAGGACGTGCGCGAGCAGCTTAACAAGAGCACCTGCCATGTCGCATTCGGGATCGAGCCAGCCGTTCGCACTGGCCGTCTCGATCCCGCGCACCGGGTCGGGCCGGCCACCGTTGAGCCACGGCCGAACCCGCCCCGCCGGTAGCTCGAGTGCGGTTCCCACCGCTGTCCGACCAGCGTTTGGGTGCTCGGCGGCGTACGCCTGCACGCGCTGGTAGTCCTCGACCTTTTGCCACGGGTCAGGGTAGACGCGATCGGAGTAGGTCCGCGCGATTGAGCGCGCCGTCGGTTCCATACTTATATATTGACACCCTGTGCGATACATCTTGTGAGTCGTTTTCACATTTGATATCCTGATCAGAGTAGTTATAACTGTGCTTTGAGTACATTAGAGCATACCAGCGGACAAACTGAAGGAAACGGCAGGATGGAAGGCCATCCTACCACTTCGGGTCTACACGATATAGGGCCTCACAAGGCACCTAGTATTCTGTACCCGAGTGTCGTTAACCTTCGTACCTGTTCCGTTGGCGATACAACGACATCATGAACATTAAAAAAACATTCCAAGACAGTGAACGGGCCGTCAGCCCTGTTATAGGGGTTATACTCATGGTCGCCATAACTGTAATTTTAGCGGCTGTGATCGGGACGTTCGTGCTCGGACTCGGTGACCAGTTGGGCCAGAACGCAAATGCTGGAGTCTCAATTGATGAACCTAACAGCTCCTATGTTACGGTAACACTAGTTAGTCAAGGAAATGTGGATCGCGTTATTGTCAACAAGACTGACGGTACCGGGACGTCAAGTTTAGAAGGGGTAGGCGAGACTGTAACAGTGAAACACAATAATTCCAGTGTCCAAATAATTGGGGACATAGGTGGCGAAAAGACAGTCCTTCGGACGTACGAGCCATAAACACCAAACAACAGTAACAAGCACACACGCTTTTTTTAATATACTGCCTCTCCCTGCTCTCAATTCGCAGTGCTGTATGCTAATAACAGCGGTAATACCACTATAGAGGCTGCTTTTCATGGATACACAGCAGGGCCTGTCATAGAAAGCCCCACGTGCGAAGCAGCAGGGCACTCGTCTTTATTTAACACTCACAGTAATATTTAATAACGGTGTTCTCGGGCTGAATTCCGGACGATCACACCGGCTACGGTTCGAGATCTGGGTCTGAAGCAGATCTTTATTGTTTGATTTCGACGGCAATACCAGTTGGCTCGTGAGATTCATCTCTTCAAACACCTTAGCGCATAATCTGGTAGTATAATATTACTACTGGGCTTAACTAAAAACGAATGAGCAGCAGGGTTTGGAGACAGTGTCTACAAGCTCCTCAGCTTTGAACGTTAGTGTCGGCTGTTGAGTGAACGA
>NZ_NHNZ01000159.1:0-1886 GCF_002727095.1 Halorubrum sp. C191
GTCGCTCCTTGAGGAAGGGGCATTCTCGCCTCAATTCTGGTAAACCGGTGTACCTACTCGGAAAACTACTGAGCAACACCGCCGTCGGCGTTCTCACCGCAGCGGTACTCGCAGGCGCAGCGGTCGTCAACCACTCGATCTACGGGGTCGGTGCCACCGACCCAATTGCCATCAGCTGGCCAGTCTTTGTGATGGTCGTTCCACTTACCGTGTTTGTTGGCGCGGTCGCGATGCTGTTTGGCACGATCAATCTGCTCGCTGGAACCCTCGGTCGGATAGCGTACTTTTTCGGGGCCATCTTCTTGCTCTCCGCACAGTCGGCGCGTCCGGAAACGGCAGTCCCGGCCGCTGTCCCGACGACTGTGAAAGCGCTCGATATTGTCGGGCTCACCCTCGCGTACGATCTCACCTTCGAATCAATACAGGCCGCTGTGCCGGGATTCGAGAGTAGCTTCGCGAACTTCGGAACGGGTGGATCCAACGCGCAAACGTTCCGGTACGAGGGAGGCCCGTGGCCGGCGTGGTTCTTCGCTCAGCGATTGGGTACCGTCGCCGTCGGACTGGCCGTAACGCTTGTCGCGGCACTGCCGTTTAATTGGTTTCGGACGACCGGCGGGGTAGTGGAGAAGGTACGTCGGCGCCTCCCGCTCGACGAGACTCCCCCTGAGACTGCGACACAGACAGCGTCCAATCCACAAACTCCAACAGACACGGCTGATCCGGCTGTGTCCCCTTCGCCTGTTGGTGATGATGTCACGATTCCTCCGGTTACCCGTCGTGGTGCCGGCGGGTTTCGGCGCGTCCTCACGATGGAACTTCGTCGTCTCCTGCGTGGACAACCGCGTTGGTGGTATCTCGGTGCGGGGCTGTTGGCGGTCGTGCCAGCTGGAATCGCCCTCACTGGTGGTGGCACTGAGGGAGCTGCCCGGGGGCTGCTCTCGTTGGTCGCGGTCTGGCCACTCTTCGTTTGGTCACAGATCGGCTCACAGACCGCTCGTCATGGGATTCGCCCTCAAGTTCTCACGTCCGACTACCCGGTTGGCCAGCTTGTCGGCGAGTGGATTGCCGGCTGTTTAATCACCATCGTCGTCGGGGCCGGTGCGTTTGCGATCGCTGTGGCCACAGGAGGTCCCACCGCACTCATCGGAGTGACGGGTCTCGTCATCTTCCCGCCGTCGCTCGCACTCGCTGCTGGGTTATGGACTGGATCGCCTCGGCTGTTCGAAGCGTTGTATCTCGGACTTTGGTACATCGGTCCGCTCAACGGTGGATTCGTTGCTGACTTTGCCGGCGTCACCGCTCGGGGCACGTCGTTGGGAGTCCCGATTGTCTTCGCCGCCGTCGGTGTTGGTCTTGTTGTTGTCGCCGCACAGACACGACGGGTGTACACGAATCTGGGCTAGCTTCCTTCAAAAATTCGACGCAAGTTATCCTGGGCCCTCCTCTGATTACGAATGTTCTATTCTCTCTCACGCAACATCAACAGCGCCCACAATCCCCAGGTCGTTGGCACAGAGAGCGCAAGCCCATTCAACGGCGAATACACCACTGTTCCAATAGCGAACGTCGCCACCAACCAAACCAGCAGTGCCAGCTCTTTCGATTGTATCCCCCCCAGCATCCGGATAGGTACTGATGCGGTTGATTCAAAATTGTACTGTCGCGTTTCAGTGCCGGAAACGCAGGTCTGTAGTCCACTATCCTTCATCACCGAAACCGACCTTAACATCCTCCCTGACCTGAAAGGCGAGGTTTTCGCCCCGAATTTTCTGTCATGGAGAAACTGTCGTCGCCGGCGCTGGGTGTCCGGCGTCGCTACAGTTGACATCCTCCTCCGCGTAAACGCGGACGAATCCCCCGGCTTCAGCCCTGTCTCTTACCCATAA